>JAVCCT010000057.1 GCA_030765325.1 Candidatus Stygibacter frigidus
AAGTTATCGATAATTACTAAAAAAAAAGGAAAATTTCATCTTTTCAGGATAATTGTGTCTATAAACTGCTATTTTACAACAAAATTCGCCCAAAATTACTATATTAAGGGTTATTTAGTTTCATAAGAGGGCACCAATCACTATAAATACATATATCGTTATATATCAACATGTTATGCTATGAGGCATTGCGCTCTGTGAATTAAAAACGAGAACGAGTATTACTACCCGTCCCCAAAAATTCTCTTAAGTCAATCTACATTCGTATCTTAACTTAATATATTTTTATTTGATCAATAACATTGAGCGTGATTTTACAAAATTAGGTGTAACGAGTTCATAGAAATATATTCCACTGGAAACCTGCTCATTATTCATATTTGTGCCATCCCAGCTAACCTGATAATATCCAGCAGACTTATTTCCTTCGTCGAGTATCTTGATCTTAGCTCCCTTTATATTGTATATTGTCAGGATTATCTCAGCACTTACGGGTAGATTATATCTGATAGTGGTTTTTGGGTTAAACGGATTAGGGTAGTTTGAAAGCAAACCAAATTGCTCAGGAACTTCCGGAGAATCTGGTAGAGGAGCATCATCACTGTTTCCTAAAGTAAATGGAGAAAAACTTCCAATGTAGTCTAATAGTTCAATATAGTTCTCATTGGCATAAACATTACCTCGCAGATTTTCCCAGGTGCTGCCATTGAAATGATATATGGCCAGGTCTGCTTCAGTTATACCATTTAAATCTTCCTCATTATAGGTGAAACGAAGATCAATACCATGGGTATTTCCAGAAAGACTGATGTCCCAGTAGCCATTATATGTATTTATTACACCAGGATAATTGCTATTATAAGCAGCAATAACAACTTCAATATTTGAACCCTCAGTATTTTCAATTACAATGCTTACATCACCAATTTCAGGAAATTCAAAATTCCCTGTATTATCACCTGAAGGATCAATGATCTCAGAACTTGTAGTGGCATCTCCTATTGTGTGACTACCAGGTGTAGCATCCGCAATATTACCGGGAGATGTAAAAGTCCATTCAGAAGCATTCCAGGTAATAGTTGGTTCTGTTATATCGTTGTTACGTGTAACTACACGGTTTGTGTATTCCCAAGGTTCTCCGCTTCCATCCTGGTCAATTACACCAAAGGCATCTACTAATGTTGTGTCATTATAATATAGGAAATATCCATCGTTTCCATTTCCAGTAACGTTACCACTTAACTGATCATAATCAGCTACAGTTTCATTAGATGCGATGATATATACTCCATTCGATAGCAGTATACCGGTTAAAGAAATATTAGAAACATTTCCTGCATTAGCTTGTCTTGCCAAAGTCCAGTTTCCGGAAGCAAGATCAACTGAAGTAGAATTTGGATTATAGATTTCGACAAATTTATATGAACTGTCATCATAAGCATCAACTACTTCAGAAATTATAAGGGGAGAATATTCTGATAATGACCCAGTTTCAATATTATCTGCAGGAGCGTCAGTTAAGTTATAATCAATAGCAGTTCCATTGTTTGTATAAGCATAAATGGTGAAGTAGTAAATTGTCGCTGCTGGCAATCCAGAAAAGGAGCAGCCTTGAGTGCCATGGTTAATGTTTCTTATTGCTGAACCGTCACTAAGATCATAATCATCATTCTGTGCAGTACCATCTACAGGATCAGTGAAAGTTCCGCTCTGGTTAGCAAGAACAAGAAAACTATCTACTATTACAGCACCATCATTATCTGTCCAGGTTAGGTTGATCTCATCTGTTCCATTGGCAGTTGCAGCAAAGTTTGCAGCTTGATTGGATGGTTCTTCTTTATATGTAGAGGCATTTGTGATAACACCTTCAGAGTAATTGTTAGAACCATCAACCGACCAGATTTTATAGAAATATTGCGTATCAGAAGTTAAAGAAGCGTGATTATATCCTCCGTTATCATCTGTTCCTAAAGATGTGCCACCATTTGAAATTGATGTTCCACTTACATAGGCAGATCCATTTTCCAGAGTACCAAAAGTATCAGAAGAATTCCAGGCTATTAGTACATCATTTTCACTTGTATTTTCTGACCAGCTTAGCTCAATTTGATCTGTTCCTGCTGCTGAGGCTGTAAATAATGAGGGATCAACTACACTTGAGGTAGATTGTATTATTGAAATATTATCAATATGCCAGGCTCTTGCTGCATCAGCACTGGCATATTTGAAAGCAATATAAATTTCTTCTAAAGGCAATGAAGCAAGAGTAACAGAGGTTTCTGTCCAATTCTGATATATCTCAGGAACAGCAAAAAAAAGTTCTACCCATGAACCACTGGGATTACCAAGTCCTAAATAATCTGTAGAATACAATAATTTCAGATAGTTATCAGTATCCTGATTACCATTTTGCCACCAGAGATCAAAAGTCATATTTACATTTGAATAAGAGGAAAAATCTATCCCCGGTAAAATCAACCAGTCTTCATCTTCTGTATCAAAATAGCCATTGATTGAAACATAGTCATTATCTGAATCAAAAGTCCAGCAAGCATCACCTGCAACATCGATCGTATAGATATCACCAAATCCATCATCAAAATCTTCTCCGTAATCTAATGTTGTTGTAGAAGGATCAGTTACTGTGTAACTATATTCACTGGAAGCAGTTATATCCATAACATCATCCAAAGCTTTAATTTGATAATAAACAGTAACTCCATTAGTTTGAGCTGGAATGTCTGTATCTGTAGTATAAGTATCCCCTACAGAATTGGACATATTTATAATATTAGTTAAACTGCCAGATGAAGTTCCCCAATGCAATTCCACATTTTCCAGCGTCCCATCGAGATCTATTGCATCAGCAGATATTGAAACAGCATTGGATGATGTGATCACTTCTGATGGTGATATTGTAATGTTTGAAATCTGAGGAGGTAAATTATCAAGAGCCGTTCCAGTAATTATAATATTATCAATCCCAGCATAATCAGAGCCATCCTGATATAGTCTGATTCTTAATTGGACAGATGATTTTTCATTAGGAACATCTATCATACACGTTGTCCAATCCAGAGCTAAATTACTAAAACCATCAATGATCTGTGTTTCCGACCAATCGGTATCATTATATTTTATTGAGTAAAAAATATCGTCATCACTGTCATATCCGAATACAAAATAATCAAAGATGATTTGGACACTTGCATAGCTTACAATGTTAATTTCATCAAATTCCAGGTATGTTGTTGATAAATTATCCAAGTCTTCTGCTCCCCATAATTTAACGCCTTCCGTAGGATTATATATACCAATGCTTGTTACTATCCCCCAGGTTGTAAACCGAAGGTTGTTAGCACCAGTATAATTCCAGGTGTCATCTGAATCTTCAAAACTACAATGAGCAATTTCTTCCAGCGTTGTTGCGTTAGCAACAGGAGCACTATCATCTGTTTTATAGTCAATATTGCTGCCTGAATTGGAATATGGAAATATAATAAAGAAATATTGTGTATCGGGGTCTAATCCAGTCCATTGAGTGCTTTCTTCACTGTAAGCTACATTCAAATTATTGGTATCGTCAGCTACTGGCGTACCATCAACGGGAGCAGTAAAACTGTCTGCTGTTTTCATCATTATCAGGTAACCTGAAGGAAGGTTCGTACCGATGGCATCTGTCCAACTAAGAATTACTGACCTGCTGCCATTTTCCGTGACATCAAATTCTGTCACGTGATTATCAGGTTCAGGATCAGGTTCCACTACTGCTGTAATTATCAGATCATTTGACGAAACAGGTTCAGCACCAGCTAAACCTGAATCTAATACAGTAATACTAAAATCAGTAATATTGGAATCGAAATCTGTTCCATCAAAAATTAAAGATACTATAGCACTGATATCATCTGAATTATTTGCTGTGTTTATCGAAGTTCCAGAAGGGACATTATTAAGAGTAATATCTTCAGTTCCAAAATCAGAGAAAGTATCATATTCTAATACTAAGGTAACTGAAGCACCATTAAGGTTTGATTCAGTCAATCCTGTATGTGAAATTGTAAGTTCAGGATCAGGTTCCACTACTGCTGTAATTATCAGATCATTTGACGAAACAGGTTCAGTACCAGCTAAACCTGAGGCTAATACAGTAATACTAAAATCAGTAATATTGGAATCGAAATCTGTTCCATCAAAAATTAAGGATGCTGTAGCATGAGTGTCATCTGTGCGAAGTACTGAATTTATTGAAGTCCCTGCAGGCTCATTATTTAGCGTAATATGATCAGATAAAAGTCCAGCATCAAATGTTTCATTTTCTAATAAAAGAGAAATTACTGCTCCATCAAGATTACTTTCTGTTAAACCAGCATGTGAAATTATTATGGATGGTATTTCACCACCACTAAAGCCTGTCCAGGTTACATTATCAATTGATACCTGTCCTGACGATGTATTAACTTGTTCAAATTTAATTACAAAACTTCCAGTTTGATTAATAGTGATTATACCAGAATTCAAAACTGTATTAATTTGATTACTTGTTGTTACCGTTTCTACAATTCCTCCATTAATTAATATATTCATATTTACATTAGAGCTAAATGCCTGCATATAATCGAAACTCAAAGTGCCAATATCTCCAGAAATTGAACCAGAATAAACAGAACCAATAGGATTACGATTTTTACCTAAACAAGGAGCTGGTCCAGTTATTTGTTTATCTCCCCTACATTGTGTATATGTCCAGGTTGATCCATCTTGTCCAGTGAAAGAACCATCCATATAATTTGTTCCAGTTTCTGAAAAATTTGTAAAATCTTCTAATCCACCACCTGAACCATCTGAAACATTTCCGCTGCATGTAATAGTTTTCGTTACTGCATCAAATGAAGAACATGAAATATCTTCATTATAATCACCAATACTCAAACCCGATTTTAGTCTTGTATAAATTATCGTACTGGTTACCAACCCATCTGATAGTCTTAATGTAATTGAATTTTCAAAACCAATACAAGAAGTTTCAGATATCTCATAATTTGTCGGAGCATTTATTATAATGTTTCCCTTAAGATCAGTACCTTCCACCGCAAAAGGTTGTTCTTCAGATGGTCCATTATCAATAATGTATGTAAATCCACTCAGAGATGATGTAGAAAGAGTGATTGATTCCTGTAATGCAGTTATTATAAGGTTGTCTGATGTGATTGGGTCATCTCCATCTAAACCTGCAGCTGCTATTGTAATACTGAAATTCGTAATATCAGAATCAAAATCTGTTCCATCAAAAGATATTGTTACAGTTCCACTGGAAGCATCATCAACACCTGTTACAGAATTCACAAAAACACCATCAGGTGCGTTATTTAAAGCTACATCACTTGATTCAAATCCTGAAAAAGTTTCATCATTTAGGATTAAGGATATTACAGCTCCATCGAAATTAGTTTCTGTAAGTCCACCATCATAGGCTATTTCCAGTGAAGCAGATGAACCACCACCTGTTGGCGTTATTGCAATATTATCAAAAGAATATCCATCACTACCACCATTTGAATTTATTTCTATTCTAATTTCAAATTCTATTGAAGTAGAAACCTCGATACTTGTTTCTGAGATACTTTCTGGTAAATTTGAGCTATTATTTTGATCATAGAAAATAACTTGAGTATAACTAGGTGTTCCTGAAGATGGGTCTAATGAATAATAAACTGTAAAATTCTCACCGGTAGTATTTGCTCCACCCCCAATAATATCTAAATCAAGACTCAAATCTATAAGATTTACAGTTGTCACATCGATTAATGGTGAAAACCAGTAAGCACTTCCATCCACATCTATCCCAACAAATTCTTCATTTTCTACAAAAAAGTAGTTAGTAGACATATCCGTTTCAAGAGTACCGCCAACGTCAATAGTCCAGTTAACACCAACCAGGTCAATAGTTGTTCCACTATTGGAATCACCAGTAGCTCCCTTTCCATTTTGACCTGTAAAATCCTCAGTATATGGTAAAGAGAATATTGGAATCGATTCTGTAGTTGCATTAGTAGTTGGTACAGTGCTATCTGTTTTGTAGTCAATATTGCTGCCAGAATTAGAATATGGGAATATAATGAAGAAATATTGTGTATCGGGGTCTAATCCTGTCCATTCAATGATTTCTTCATCGTAAGCTACATTGAGATTATTCGTATCGTCAGCTACTGGAGTACCATCTACTGGTTCAGTGAAATCGTCTGCTGTAGTCATCATTATAAGATATCCTGAGGGAAAGTTCGTTCCAGTAGCATCTACCCAGCTAAGAATTATTGAACTACTGCCATTTTCGGTAGCATCAAATCCTGTTACGTGATTATCTGGTTCCGGATCGGAATCCACAATTGCAATAATAGTAAGATTATTAGATGTTACTTCTGTTGCACCGGTTATTCCAGAAGCAGCAATTGTGATATTGAAATTCGTAATATCAGAATCAAAATCTGTTCCATCAAAAGATAAGGTCACTGTGGAATGAGTGTCATCTAAATTATTAGCTGCATTTACACTTGCTCCAGTCGGGACATTATTAAGAGTTACATCTCCTGCATCAAATCCTGAAAATGTCTCAATTTCCAAAAATAAAGAAATAGATGCTCCATTCAAATTAGTCTCTGTCAAACCAGCATGAGATATTGTTAATATCGCAGAAGGAGAAACTCCAGCAGGTGGGATTCCAAATCCTTCATCTCCATTTAAATCGCTAGGAGATGCACTTACTAACTGAAATCTTTCACTTGGGTCAGTCCACCCATCTGTATCACCAACTGTTATTTCTTCAATTAGTTGAATATTCTGATTATAAGTTTGTACACCACTGCCAGACCATCCTGTTCCAGGATCGGTCTCGGGTTCACCAAATACATCAGTTATTACTCCCCCATACTTGACAACTAATGCATCATTACCATTAAAATTAAATGGCTTTAAAAAGAATGAGGACCCATTATTTTCTGTTACTATTAGCAAATCTGAAGTTCCAATTACAATCACAGAGCCAGGAGATAAAATTTCTGAACTAAGAGTATAATCAACTGCTGGAGGGGCACCATTGACACCTTTTTCAATCACTAAATTGTTTGATGAAAAATCCAATGTACTCCCTGTATTATTCCAAATCTCTATTCCTTTTGGGTATGTTCCTGAATCAGTGTCAATATATTGGCTAATTATCTGTGCATGTATACCATTTGAAAAAAATAAACAGCTAAAAAATAAATAAAAATAAAAAGATATTTTTTTTAACATTACTACTCCCATTAATAATTATTTAATTATCTGAATACAAATAGAAGATTATGCATAAATAAATGCAAGCATAAAATTCTTACAAATTGATTGGTAATATAAAACAAAAATAAATACCTGAATCACTGATGGTTTTTTGATATCATGAATAGATAAGTATTTTTAATGAAACGTTTCCTCTGGATTCGACAATTTGCTGAATTTCCTTTAGTCTTTTCGCAGTCTCTGCTTTTATGCGGAGAACTAAAAGCGGGTAGTTTGGAATTGGCAACAATTTCCACAAGATGTACTCCAACATATATAGCATCATCATAAGCATTGCATCATAAATATGTGTCGCATTTTAACGCAGGGATTTTGAATTATATACAGCGTGAAGAGCTTCAATATCCGTTGATATGCAGCGATGAACAACGCAGATAGAATTTAAAAGAACAAGTTAAAAGTAACAGATATTTATGATGTGATGCTTAAATCACCAAAAAGGAAAATGGCATGATTATCTATCTGTTTATGTATCATTTAGTTATAGAACACAGTGGATTTCGCATTATGGATATAAGTTATTGTATTTAAAACAATTAAGACAAGTCGGAAATATTAGTTATCTTATTGGCGGAGCATTAGCAGAAATATTTTAATGTGCTTCGAACCAGTTTGATCCTACCCCGATATCAACTTTGAGAGGAACAATACCTTTAAATTCGTCTGGGATGGCAGATTCCATGGTATCTTTTATGATCTTAAGAGCTTCATCAAGCACATCATCTCTGATCTCAAATACCAGTTCATCATGAACCTGGATGAGCATTTTTATCTCTTCTCTATCTGCAAAAAGCTTATGTAGTCTATTCATGGCAATTTTGATAACATCTGCTGCACTACCCTGAACAGGCATATTGACAGCAACCCTTTGAGCAGCTTCTCGTAATTGCCTGTTTGAGCTATTCAGGTCAGGAAGATTAAGTTTGCGACCCAATATGGTTTCCACATATCCTTTATATACTGCTTGCTGCAAATGAGCGTCAATGAAATTCCTGACAGAGGGAAAATTCTGGAAGTAGTCATCGATAAATTGCTGAGCTTCCTTGCGAGAGATTGAGAGTTCATTTGAAATTCTATATGCACCCATGCCATATAGCAAGCCAAAATTAATGATTTTTGCATAACGCCTTTGATCTGGAGTAACTTCAGATTCTGGAGTTTTATAGATGAGGCTGGCAGTTTTACTATGGATATCTTTATCCTCGCGGAATGTTTTGATCAAAATTTCATCAAGAGTGAGAATGGCAAAAATCCTAAGTTCAATCTGAGAATAATCTGCAGAAACAATAGACCAACCTTCTTTGGGAGCGCAAAAGGCTTTTCTTACTTCCTTGCCTAATTTTGTGCGAATGGGGATATTTTGCAGGTTAGGATTAGAAGAAGAAAGTCTGCCCGTGGAGGCAATTGTTTGATTAAAGGAGGAATGGATTCTGCCAGTAAGCGGGTTTACCAGGGCTGGTAGAGCGTTGATATAGGTATTTAGCAGTTTATTGAGCATTCTGTATTCTAACACCAAACGGGCAATTTCATGTTCTGGAGCCAGCTTTTCAAGCACACTTTGATCAGTGGAATATCCTGATTTAGTTTTCTTCACTGGAGGGATTTCCAGCTTTTCAAATAAAATTTTGCCTAACTGCTGAGTGGAATTAAGGTTAAATTGCACTTCAGAAATTTCATATATTGCCTTAGTGAGTGTTCCAATAGTTTCCTGAACCTGGGATGAAAGCTTCTTTAAAAACTTTTGATCCAGATATACACCCTTGCTTTCCATTTCTGCTAAAACGAAAAGGAGGGGAATTTCCAGATCATAATAGAGCTTCTCCAGTCCAGATTCCTTAATCCCGGTGGAATGCAATTGATATAATCTCCAGGTGACCCAGGCATCTTCAGCAGAATATCGACAAGCCTGGCTGGTACCTACGAGATCAAAAGTTACCTGCTTTTTACCTTTTCCAATCAAATCTGAAATGGGGATCATTTTGTGTGAGAAATATTTTTGAGCACAATGATCAAGACTGTGTCTATCAGAAGGGTACAACAGATAATCAGCGATCATAGTATCAAAAACATGATTATCAAGCGTCCAGCCGGCGGATTTGAGCACCAGGTAATCGTATTTATAATTATGCGCAATCAGGATTTTACCTTTAAGGGCTTTTTGAAGCTTTTCTTTGACCATATCTCTATCAAGATTAACTGCCATTTGATGTCCAACGGGCAGATAATAAGCTTTATCTTCTTCCCAGCATAAGGAAATACCCACCAGCTCAGCTAATAACGGATCTTTGGAAGTGGTTTCCGTATCAACAGCAATGATTGACTGCTTTTTTATTTTCTCAAGAAGCGCATCAAATTCAGAATTTTCATTGATCAGTACAGCTTTAAAAGGATCAGTATCATCTTCAGCTTTAGCTCCGAGCATACTGAATATATCCTGTTCAAGCGGCTGCACTTTATTTATAATTGATTGCAACTCATATTTTTGCAGAAGTTCAATAGTTTTTGGAAGTCTGGAATTATCAAACTTAAGCTCCGGTAACTTAATATTTAGAGACAGATCACGGATAATGGTAGCGAGTTCCCGGGATAAATAGGCTTCATCTTTGTGTTCTATGAGTTTTTTTCTGATGCTTTTAGATGAAATATCATCAAGATGTTGATAGATATTATCCAGATTATCAAATTCCTGCAGCAGCTTTTCTGCTCCTTTGGGACCGATGCCTTTCACACCAGGGATATTATCAGAAGTATCGCCGCAAATTGCCAGATAGTCAATAAACTGCTCAGGGGTAACACCATATTTTTCTATTACCTTATCGCGATTGATGATGATCTCTTTTTTAGGATCAAAGAGGACGATATTATCATCAACTATCTGGGCAAAATCTTTGTCACCAGTAACGATTACAATATCAAATTCACTTTTATATTGCTCAGCAACAGAGACCAGAATATCATCAGCTTCATATCCTGAGATACTCACTTCTTTCACGCCGGCTAACACAAAGAAATCCTTGATCGGTTCAAATTGCTCGATC
>JAVCCT010000204.1 GCA_030765325.1 Candidatus Stygibacter frigidus
CAACACCATAATAAAATATTTCTGCTTGAAGTTCAAATTTTACACCTGAAAGCTCCATTAAGATTTCATGTCCATCTTTGGTAGTGTGGCTTGTCTCAAATAAAGCAGGTGAGGAGGCAGCAGATTCGTCCCAGAATTTCTGGAATGTATCCAAACTAAAATTTTTATCTATATCAGCAATTGTCATCCGCAATAATTCATCTCGGTTATATCCCGTTAATTCACACGCTTTATTATTTACCTGAACAATTCTTCCGGCTGAATCTATTAAATATATTGAATCAGATGCAGTTTCAATCAATGTGCGATATAGTTCTTCACTTTTTTTAAGCTCTTCTTCAATTTTCTTGCCTTTAGTGATATCATGTATTACACCTATCAATTTCAAAGGTGCTCCAGATTCGTCTTTTATAAGAACCGCTTTTGAACTGATTATTTTTGGTTCCTTCTGGTCAAGCGGTAATATCTCAAATTTCAGGTCATAGGGGATGTCATGCTCAATCAAATCTACTAAAGACTGATGTACACTTTCTCTGTCTGGTATTCTACTTTCAACATCTTCAGCAGAGAGGGGATTATTATCTAAGGGGAAGCCATATATTTTCTTTGCTCCAATAGAGCCCCAGAAGGTGTTTTCGATAATATTATATTCCCAATTTCCGATATTACCAATCAGCTCGGCATCTTCATGACGATTTCTTATGATTTCCAGCTCTTCGTACAGCACCTTTAGCTCAGTGATATCTCTGCCAATTGCAAAATAATCCAGTAACTTACCACTTTTATCAAATCTGCCTTTCACTTTCCATTCTATCCACTTCACTCCATCTGCGCTAAGTATTCTCTCCTGATGTGACGTGTAATTTTGCTCTTTTGTGATCTTATTTAAGGAATTAATAGCATTAGAATGGTCTGCCTCAATAATAAATGAGAAGAAGCTTTTACCTTTGAGTTCGTTAAATGTTTTCCCAAATATCTTGCAATAGGCATCATTTATGAAGCGAATTTTATAATCCTTCTCAAATATGACTATCAGATCGGTATGATTATCTATGAAATATTTCAAAGTATCAATATGCTTTCTCACTTTCACTCCATTATTTTTTATAACTTATTTTTCTCTTTCTTTATCCTAATGTCAATATAAATAAAAACAAAAAAATAGATAAATTTAGCTCTTATGAGCCGATTAGATGAATTGTTTGACTATTTATCACCCCGTGTAAAATTATTGCATTAGATTAAGAACAAGGATATGAGGATGAAATTAACAAGGATAGAAGTAAGAATTTTAGGTGCTTTGGTAGAAAAAGAGCAAACTACTCCAGATTATTATCCCCTGAGTCTAAATGCTTTGCGTAATGCCTGCAACCAGAAATCAAATCGTGATCCTGTGATGAATGTAGATGAACAGACTCTTATTCAAACCCTTGATGAATTGAGAGAGAAGAAACTTGTGATATTTTCCACCGGGCAGGGACAGCGCGTTATAAAGTATAAGCACAATATGAGTGATGCATTGCATCTTGATCAACGTGAAATCTCTTTACTAGCTGCCCTCTTCCTGAGGGGAGCGCAAACCCAGGGAGAATTACGACTGCATACTCATAGAATGCACGAGTTTGATTCTCTTGATGAAGTTCAGCAATTCCTCCAAAAGCTTAATGATCGCGAGATTCCGCTGGTTAGGCTGTTAGCCAGACAGCCAGGTCAAAAAGAACAACGCTATATTCATTTACTCGATGATCAGGAAGAGGTATTAGATGATATACCTGAAATTCAAGTAGAGAAACCAGAAAGTGAAATTGAGGAGCTTAAAGCAAAAATTGAGCAGCTTCAGGAGGAAATAACTGAATTAAAGCTTGATTATTATAATTTAAAGAAAGAATTAGGCATAACCTGATATCAAAGGAATATAATACTCAAAACAACAGCGAAAACTAAAGCTGGCAGCATATTAAGCACTCTAACAGGTTTTATATTCATGATTCTCATGCTCATAGCTATCAATATCAACCCTCCGGTTGCAGTTACCTCATTGATGATCAATTGGTTAAAATAGTCCCCAAATAGACTGCTCAGCAATGTGAGTCCGCCTTGATAAAGCACCAGCGGTATCACAGAAAACATTACTCCAATTCCCAGGGTTGAAGTTAAAGCAATTGCTGCAAAGCCATCAAGCAATGACTTAGTTAATAGCAGGTTAGGTTTGCTGCCAAGTCCTTCTTCAATTGCTCCCAATATTGTCATGGAACCCATACAGAATAAAAGAAATGCCGTGATCATGCCTTCTGAAAATCTATCATTGCTGCTGCTTACCTTATGCTTGATCTTATCAGTGACTTTTTCGATTGCCTTCTCCAGATCAATTAATTCTCCAATTATAGAACCAAGTACTATACTAAATACCAGGATCAGATAGTTTTGAGTTTTCATAGCCATCGAAACTCCCAGAAATATAGTAAAAACCCCAATTCCGTTAAATGCGGTCTGGGTGATCTTCTCAGGCAGTTTACGGTTCAGAATTAAACCCAGCAAACTCCCGATAATAACTGCTCCAGCATTAATTATAGTTCCCAGCATAATATCTCCTTATCAAATTCTAATATTATTTACAATCGCAAAAAATGCAAGTAAATAAAAAATATCAGAGATATTGCAGGTGATAATGGTCAACCATTCCGGAGGTTTTCAACCATCCAGAAGGATTTAGCTGGGTGACTACAGATTAAGCAACCTCACGGATGGTTGAAAACCTCCGGGATGGTAGCGACAAGTTATTCCAGACCCTTTTTAAGTCAGAATCTAGCATCCCCCTGTTTTTTATCAATTCTAATAGGTCTATATAACTGGAACTAATGGAGATAATATATGTTGAAAAGAGTCAACCATTCGGGAGGTCTCCGACCATCCAGAAGGTTTCAGACGGGAGGTCTTTAACAAAGCTAAGTTACCTGGACGGTCGATAGACCTCCCGGATGGTGACGAC
>JAVCCT010000329.1 GCA_030765325.1 Candidatus Stygibacter frigidus
AATGAACAGGTAGATTAAATACATGAATGAATATGAAGATGAAAACAAAATCAAGCAGATTTTGATATCATTAAAATGTATTCCGATTAAAAATGATACAATTATCAGAGAGATTAGAACGGTTTGCCAAATAAAATCTATGTATTGTTTTTGTGCGATATATATTGTATAACTTAATGGGCTTGAGATGAATCTTAAAAAGAAGAATCCAGATAGTATTTGAGAGTATTCTCCTGTGAGACTCCATTCTGGTCCAAAGAAGATTACGAATAATTGTTTGGAAAATAAAAATATTAGTAAGAAAATAGGACTTCCCATTAAAACTAGATATAAAAGAGTTTTTTTGAATATCTTCAAACAATTACCATATTTATTATAATCGCTGGCAGCTCTTTCTTTGAATACCTCTAATATTGAATTAGAAAATAGAATTACAGGTCGACCTAATACTCGATGAGTTAATGAAAATAAACCTAATATCGTTGTGCCAAAATAATAATCTATGATAAATATTGGCAATTGATTAGTTACAATATTGAGTAATCCAGCCGGTAAACTGAAAAGGGGGAAATTTCTGTATTTTTTTAATAATTCTAATATCTCTGTGAAATTAATTTTTTTAGTAAGTCTATAGTTGTTTTTATAAAATTTACCAAATAAATATAATGTAGATATGAATTGACTAAAAATACGACCAACCATCATACCATTGAAAGTTTTGACCAAAAACCCCAAAATGATTCCAATTATATTGTTTGAAGATGAAAGTATAATCGATCCTGATGACATTATCTTATATCTCTTTTGCCGATTGAACCATATTCTCAAGATTCTATAAGCTGACATCAGAAATGTTGAAAGCGGAATGAAGAACAACCAGGGATAAATTTTCTCGTTATTAAGGAGATTGGATAATATCCTGGCTATAAGAAAAATGATTAGAGAGCTGATCAAAAAGACAATTAGAGAAAGCAATAAGTTTATATACAACAGTTTATATGCCTCCTCTTCGTCTTCAGGTAGCATTATTGATTGATCATATTTCATTGTTGAAAAAATTGCAAAAATAGTGATCAAACTGGTGTATAATGCCAGAACTCCAAATTCTTCTGGCGAATATAATCTTGATAATATTGGACTCACTAATAATGGAAATAACTGAGATATAGTTGTTCCACTTGTCAGTATCAGGAAATTACTGGTAAACTCTGAAGGTGATTTAAGATATTTTATCTTCATTATTCTCAAATTTTTTTCTATTGGTAATAATTAGAATTAAAATCCCCAGCCAGGCAAAAAAAATGCGGTTATCAGTAAAATTATTCGATTTCATTGCATTTAGGAATAAGTATAAACAACAATACAATATACTTAATATAAAAGGATTCGTTGATTGTTTTCCCAAGATAAATTCATTATAAATTAATTTAAATACATAGGCTAAAAATAGCAGGAATACAATAAGTCCAATAAATCCCGATTCACAAAACACTTCCAAAAATATATTATGAGGATAGTATCTTTGATCAATATTGTTTGCACAGATTCCGTATGAACCAATTCCGCAACCAAAGAGAAAATGGTCTGATATGATCCTCATACTACGTACTATATGTAATTCACGAGAATAGGTGGAATAATCATCACTACCCATTATTGCAAATCGATGTATTGTATGACTTGCACCTGACCAGTTTAATGCAAATATAACTAATAATATTATTAGAATAAAACTCAGAATTTTTTTACGGAAAGACATATATTTAGTTATATAAATAATAAGTAATATCATAAGAAAGGCTAGAGGACCTCTTGCACGTAGTAACAAAAATGAAATGATAATCAGGAATTTTAAAAGTTGGGGAAGAAAAGATATTTTAGATAAGTTAATCAAAAACACAACTCCTAAAAAACTGCTTATTGATAAGTAATTTGGGAAATTAAATAAATCGTTATAAAATATCATTTCAATATCAAAGAAGATATAGACTATAAAGATAGAAGTGACTATTATAAATCCCATTATTGATAGAAAGTTGACAATAAGTTTAATATCATTCATATCTTTAATTATAAAATAGGGTAGTATGAAGGAAAATATATTGAATAATAATCTTATGGATTTATCTATATAGTAATTTTCTGATACTGTGTAAATGGTAGTAAAAAAATACCATGTGATAAAAGCAAGATACAATAAAATAGCAATATAATAACCTCTACTGATAAATGTCTTTTTTGATAACATTGTGATCAGTGAATAGATGATTAATATTAGCAAACAAGTTGTAGAAACATCAAAGGGAAGAGGTATCCATTTCAATAATCCGGAATAAGTAAGTAAAAGAAATATAATTGGCATGTTATCTTTTATTTAAAAGTCGCTCTCTCAGGAGTATTATGTAGATACTCAAGAAAAACATTGATAAAGTTGATACTATAACAATTAATTTTCTATTCGGTTTTGATCTTAAATTTGGACAAAAGGCAGTATCAATAATCTGGATTGTCGACATGTAGTTTATTTCATCAATTTTTGCTTTTTCGTATTGAGGTCCAAGAAACTCAAGTATCTTTGAATAATATTCAATAATTCTTTGTTTTTCCAATAAATTGAATTGAATTTCTGGAATGTTTCCAAACATAGGAAAAAGCTTATTATCATTATTCTCAAAGAATTCAGCATATTTCTTGTTAAGTAATTTTATTTCCTTTTCTAAATTCAATAAATAGATATTATTATCATGTAGTTCACTTTTCTGGACATCATATTCAATTTCTTTCATGATAATCTGAGCTTTTAATTCAGCAGCTGCTGACACAGCAGACGAAACCTGATCCTCCAGACTGATTATTTTATTTTCTTTCATATATGAAGAAATATCATTTCCAAGAAATTTCAGACTATCTAATAAGGAATTATATCTGTTTTCTATAAATACTCTTTTATTATGAGCGTTATCATTAGAAAGCGAAATATTTAAGCTGTCTAAACTAGATACAATATAATTTACTATATCATCAACTATCTCTTTGTCTTTGTCATAATATGAAATTAAAATTTGGTTCTCTTCACCAATATTTATTCTCATGTTTGACTGAATCGCCTCATAGGTATTTTCTATAAAATCCATTTTATATTTGGTCTGTAAATCAAATTTATTATTTAACATATCTAACATAGTTCTGCTTTTTAATATTGCGAGCAATCTGAGCTGATCTGAATTATCAGAAAAAATACTTCCAAAACCCATAGATTTTGTACTTAAACTTGCTAATCCGATTGAGTTTGAATCAGCTATTGGTGCTACAATGACAGCAGTAGCTTTATACCATTTTGGTAATATTAAACTTATACCTGCAGATATTATTACTGTGATAAGTACTATTCCAATAATAATTTTCCGCTTTGCCCATAATGTTCTAAAGCTATCAATAAAATCTATTTCTTTTTCCTGCATTATTCCTTCCTTTTATTTTTTACCATGTTTCTTTCAGCAGGTTTGATGTCAACTGAAAATAGACAAGGCTTAAAATTAGAAAGTCACATTTTAATACCCACAGGGCAATGATCTGATCCCATAATGGATTGCTGAATGAATGCTGAACTCAGATTATCAATATACTTATCATTCACCCAGAAATAATCTATTCTCCAACCTGCATTTCGTTTTCTAGTTCCAAATCGGTAACTCCACCAGGAATATTGATCAGGACCTGGTTCAAAATACCGGAATGTATCAACATAATTGTGCTCCACAAGTTTATCCAGCCAGGCACGCTCTATAGGCAGAAAACCGGAATCTTTCTCATTCGCCTTGGGATTCTTAAGGTCTATTTCCTTATGGGCGGTATTATAATCACCACATACTATTATATTTTTCCCAGATTGCACGATATTATCCATCTTATCCAGCATCTTATCATAAAATACCAATTTGTAAGCAAGCCGCTCATCACTCATCTTGCCATTCGGGAAATAGCAGTTGATCAAAACAAATTCTCCATAATCAGCTATTATTGTTCGACCCTCAGGATCATCATCATCTAATCCTGTTAATACTGATAAAGGCTTGCTGCGGGTAAATATAGCCGTGCCGGAATATCCCTTTTTCTCTGCAAAACTCCAGTACTGCAGGTAATCAGCAAGTTCTGCCAATTCTTCGGGTATCTGTGCTTCCTGCAGTTTGGTTTCCTGAATGCACAGGATATCAGGTTGCTCTTCTTCTATATATTCCAGAAAGTTTTTCTTAATTATTGCTCTTAGACCATTAACATTCCATGAGATTATTTTCATCTGCCTAACTCCTTTTCATACTTAGTTTTCACTCCCACTCGCTCACACTCTTTATAGATAGGGCAGAGGTCACAATGAGGATTGCGGGGAGTGCATGAATTCTGCCCAAATGATACCAGATATGAATTATACATCGACCAAAGTTCTTTGGGCAGCTTATCCCTTAATGCCATTTCTGATTCAAAGGGAGTTGATGTCTTTATATATCCCAGCCTGTTACTTATCCTGTGCACATGCACATCTACGCATATTCCGTCTTTTTCAAAGGCAATTGTCCGCACCAGATTTGCTGTCTTTCTACCTACTCCCGGCAACTGCAGTAGTTCATCTATAGTCTCCGGCACTTTTCCATCAAATTTACTTATCAGCACGCCTGGCAGTTTCTTCAAACTTTTAGCCTTATTATGATAAAATCCCACTGGATAGATCAAATCTTCAATTTCTTCAATGCTGAGAGACTGCAAGTCATTGATATCATTTATTCGGTTGAATAACCGTTTTATAGCTCCAGAAGTAGTTTTATCTTTGGTTCTTGCACTTAAAATTGTCCCAATGAGTATTTGCAGTGGATCATTAGATTGGGCTTTGATCAAATCGATTACTGGTGCTTGAGATTTTTGAAACTCTTCGCCTAATATTTGGTAAACTTTCTTGATATCTGTCATTTATTCCACTCCGGTATAAAAAAAATGGTCGGGATGATAGGATTTGAACCTACGACTCCACGGCCCCCAGCCGTGTGCGCTACCGAACTGCGCTACATCCCGACGTGGTTGCAAATAGATTGATACTCCCTTTTTCTGGCAAGCATTTTTATTGCTTTTTCTGAATTATTTGACACTTGAATACTGTATCTAATTTTTAGTACAAATTAGTAGGGAGTTCAAGATGATCGAAATGTTGTTTGAAGTTTTTAAACATGCGATTATGATTACTGGCTTTGTCTTCGTGATGATGCTGGTAATAGAATATGTAAATGTCCAGACAAGAGGTGTATGGCAAAATTTCATCAATAGCAGTCCCTGGAGTCAGTATATACTCGCTGCGGCTTTGGGAGCTGTTCCTGGTTGTCTGGGTTCCTTCACAGTTGTCACCATGTTTTCCCATGGCATTATCTCTCTGGGGGCTGTGGTTACTGCTATGATAGCTACCAGCGGGGATGAAACCTTTGTCATGCTGGCTATGATCCCATCAAATGCCCTGCTGATTATTGCTCTCACATTTATAATCGGCATCTTTGCAGGTATTTATACTGATAAGCTGTTCCCTAAATTGAGCCACATAAATAAATTCGGTGAATTACCCATTCATAAAGAAGAAAAGTGTCAGTGTTTTTCTCCAGGTAAACTCTTTCAATATCTCAAGAAACCCACCGTTCAAAGGGTTTTACTAATTATATTTATCTCTTTGCTGCTCGTGGCTATCAGTTTGGGTTATATTGCTGAGGATATGAAAGGTTGGATGATCACAACAATAATAATAGTTTCCATAATTTCTCTTTTTATCGTAATTACGGTCCCTGAACATTTTCTCAAAGAACATCTATGGAATCATATTGTAAAAATTCATATCCCGAGAATATTTCTCTGGACTTTTGGGGCATTATTACTGATACATTTATTAATGCAATATATTGATGTAAATTCCTGGGTACAAAATAATCTATACATGGTTCTGTTGGTCGCACTTCTGATTGGGCTTATTCCGGAATCAGGCCCTCATCTGGTTTTTGTTACCTTATTCGCTTCCGGTACTATTCCATTCAGTATCCTGCTGGCAAATTCCATTGTTCAGGATGGACATGGTATGATCCCCATGCTTGCAGAAAGCAAAAGAGGTTTTATAATTGTAAAATTGATCAATCTGGCAGTCGGTGCAGTTATTGGTTTTATCGCTCTATCAGCAGGATTTTAGCTAACAACTAAAAAGATTGCTCTGCCCGCTTGATGATCTCATTTTGTAAATCTATTCCCAAATCATTAAAGTAATCACTGTATCCAGCTACTCGAACTATTAGACTCTTATCCTGCCTTTCGCACTTTATTTTTTAAGTGCATACCAGGCAATGAGATAAAAAAAGTAGACACTACGCAACGTTTTTAAACTGTTATTTTACTACGGTTTTTCTTATTGGTAAATTACGATAATCAACCTTTAAGCATCACATCATAAATATCTGTTACTTTTAACTTGTTCTTTTAAATTCTATCTGCGTTGTTAATCGCTTCAATATCAACGGATATTGAAGCTCTTCACGCCTTGATATAATTCAAAATCCCTGCGTTAAAATGCGACACATATTTATGACGCAATGCTTAGTTTATGGTAGATTATTTCGTGAATACCATCAACGAGTCCGGGTTTGCGTAAATTGATCGTAGATTTTCCTGCTATTGGTAATTGAATAGTAGCATAAGTGTGTGTACTGACCAGTTTCTTGATCTTAGCCCAACTTGATGAAGTGCCTTGCTGACGCAAACATACTCTATTGTGTGCATCAGATGATATGCCAATATCGAAATGATAATGTGCTCATCGACTCTGTCTTCTAATTGATGATAATTTGGTCGAAGCCCCAAATATGTTTTCAAATCACGGAATGCCTTTTCCACCCTCGTCAACATTACGTAAATATTCCAGATTTCATCTGATTTCAGGTCTTTACGGTTAGTTTGCAATTGATTATAGCTAATATAGCCCTCTGCAAACTTCTTCAAAAGGAGATCCAGAGACCTTTGTAATCGTGGATTAAGTTGTTATACTGGAAAGAGAATGGTTATGAATATGTTATTTCCGCACCAGTGTATGGTATTATCCAAAAGAAAATATATGTAATAACAAACTGGAGTGAAGTGTGTGATGGAATCGAGACTTCTGAGTTTTATTTACAGCACCAGGATGAAAATGGGAGAGGGAGAGACGCTACGTAGTTATTCGATAAGAGATCAAAGTGAGACCAGAATCTACATAAAAATGACTGACAATATTTAAAGAGCTTGATGGAGTTGTGTCTCATCGCCAAAGTCTAATGATTACAAACAATGAAAATGATGATACTTATACCTGATATTTTCGACTTGTCATAACTGGAAGAAATACAATCACTTATATCCTTGATGCGAAATCCTCCGTATTCTATAGTTAACTGATAAATAAACAGATAGCTGACCATGCTATTTTCCATTTTAGTGATTTAACTATTTCAATGAT
>JAVCCT010000105.1 GCA_030765325.1 Candidatus Stygibacter frigidus
CTTGCTGCGAGATAAATATTCTCCCAACAACACAAATTATCATACAAGTTCTTCACTCTTTTCATATCATGCCAACATATCTTCCTGTTCTCTTACATTGTCCGTGTGGTCAGTGCTGTCCGTGGTTTAAATTCTTCTTCTTTTTTTTTAACCACTGACCACGCTGACCACACGGACGAAGAAAAAAGCAAAGATTACTCTTATTCTATTCCTTCCCATTTTCGCATTATCACAATTTCTCATTTTCTCTCCATTCACTATTCACCGTTCACTGTTCACTGTTCACGCTGAACGAAGTGAAGAATATTATCCATTTTTTAAATTTTTTGTGGAAAATAATTTCCACAAAGAACAAAAACAAAGTTCAAACTACCGGACAGTCCTGGCACAACGGAATCCGATATAGTAGTTCGTGTTAGTGGGGTAGATGTAGTAGCGAAACCAGGAACGTAAACCGATGTACGAGTAGTTGCCGAACCACGACCCGCCACGCAAAACCCGGTACGAATAACTACCATACCAGCTATCAGTCCAATCACATACATTTCCACACATATCATAGCACCCATAAGGTGAAGGACTATCTATCGTTCCATTTTCTCCATTATAATAACCAACTGGTGTAGTTCCATTATCCCATGGATCACCACTGCTATAGTAATTAGCTCTGTCTCCGCTAATTACATCACCCCAGGGATATTCATAACCGGTCATCCCCCTTGCTGCCTTTTCCCACTCTTGCTCAGTAGGTAATCGCCAACCATAATGCAAAGCATAAGCATTAGAACCAAACCAGCTAACTTCTATAACGGGATGATCATCAAAATCTCCGACATTATAACCAGATGGAACATTTATGATAAACGAGCTACCATCATAAGATATTCGTGCATAATTGTATGATGATGAAGGTGAACCCAGATCATATAAAGCATAATTTCCTGCTCCATAATGTTCATCACCTGCATAATACCCATAAACATCACCACTTTGTATCCAAACATCACCCGCAGCATAAGCTTCTTCCAGATATTCCAAGTACCGTATATTGGTTACTTTATACTTCATAATCTCATAATCATAATCAATTGTCTGGATTACATCATTCTGTCCCCAGGTATATGTCCCTGCAGCAACGTAACACCAATTTTCACCTGGTTCATAGTACCCATCGCTAACAGTTATCTTAAACTGCATATTCGGTTCCCATATATCCGGATGATCAGCAGCAAAATCCCAGATAATTTGCTTATTACTGCCTGTGCTGATATCTTCACCAAAATCACCTGTATAAGTTGACATTGGAAAATCCCAGGTTTCTCCCGCATCATTAGAAGCAAAAATTGAAACAGTTAGTAAATCACCATCCTGATCAACCAGATTAAAATAAATATCCACGATATGTGAGCCATCATCCCGCTGAATAAATGTAATATCCTCCACCAGAGGTGCGTTATTAGCCAATACGACTATCGGAATGAGCAATAAAAAAATAAACCAGATTCTTCTCATTTCTTCCTCCAAAATATAATTCACTATTAATATTACAGTTAATAAATGTCAATTTTTTTTCAACCACTGAAGGCACTGAAAGGACACTGAAAAATGTATCTCAAAGTACAATCTGAATTCATAATATCTCCTCTTTTCTTCTTTCTGTTCATTTCTGTGCTTTCTGTGGTTCATAACCTTTTTTTTCAACCACTGATTCACAGGACATTTTTTTAATAACAGCATCAATCATTTTAATCCTGTTTATTATCAGGTCTCCATCATTATCAAGTTTTGAAAAAGCAAACCATTTCTTGCCCAAGTCTTTTAATGATGCACCAATATGGTAAACAACTTTATCATCAATTATAATGAACCTGTCATGCGATTTAGTTAATTTTTTGATTTTAACTTCAGGATATTGCCGATTATGTTTTTCGATTTCCATTTTCATTAGTTTAGTACAGGTTTTGCTATAAATATATACATTAACAGTTTTCTCTCTTTTCAGCAAAATGGTTAAGATGCTTTCATCTATATAATTATCTATTATCCTGATAGTGCTTTTTGCAGATTTTATAATATTCGAGAGTAAAACAAAAGCATCAAAAATCTGACCTTCAAAAAATACACCCTGAGTTTTGGTCAAGCTTCGACATTCTAAAGCATCCAGTATTTTTTCTATTTTTGTATCACTTTCAATTTGTTTTCTTTCCAAATATTCAATTCTGTTGAATAAACTTGCATTGGATGATATAAATCTGCGCATTACCACAAATGCATTTATTATTTGAATACTCATCTTAATTGCCGTATCACTTTTCAAAACGGTTGAAAGCATAGCAACACCCTGTTCGGTGAATGCATTAGGCAAATATCTTCTTCCACCATGTTCACTTGAGGTCACAATTTGTGACCTCAAGTTTTTAAACTCCTCATCATTAAGTTTAAACATAAATTCTGTTGGAAATCTTTCCTGATTTCTTCTTACAGCTTGATATAACACCTTAGTTGACACCTTATATAATGATGCTAAATCACTATCAAGCATTACTTCAAAACCTCTTAGATTTATGATATTACGCTGAATCTGCTCAATCGAGACTTCAGGTACTTCACTCATATTCCTGCCTCCATTAATTTTTCATCTATTCCAATGAGCAATTTACCACCCTTGGAATTTAGCAAACCGCATATCCACTTAAGAAACTCATCCCGCTAGTTTGACTTACATTCCAAAATCTGATTTTCTTTCATAATTCACACTCACTTAAATTACCTGTCTGAAGCACGATTCACAGGATTTTAAGATTTTCATGATTTAACTCACCACAATCCTTAATCCTTAATTCTCAATCCTAAATCAATTTACTTCCTCAATTACCTTCCAGTACCCACCTTTTTTGGGACCGATTCTATCAATCTTTCCATCTTTTTTAAGTTTTTTAACGGTTCTCTCTATTGTTCTTGATGATTTATGAACTAATTGAGCTACTTCTTTCAAAGACATAGCAGGATTCTTTCGCAAAATCCTAATTATTATATCCGACATTTCTTCCGACATTTCTTCCGTCATTTCTGGTGCAATCCTGCTTAGTGATTCTTTATAAGTAAATTTCAACCAGAAACCACTACCATCAAAACTTATCTCTGGTAATGGGAAACCTTCTTTTTTACAGGCATTTTGTATTTTTTCTATTCCGCGACCCCAGGTTTCAATTAAGGTAGCTCTGAAGAAAGCATTGGCAATATCCGGATTATATGGTTGTGAAGAATGCTTTTCAAGTAAGGTGGTAATAGTCCATCCGCTATGTAAGTAACCATTATTGAAGATCATCAGTTTATCATCATAAACAGATATCTGGATGGGCACTCCGCTTGCATAATCTTTATGAGCAATGGCATTTAGAATACCTTCTCTGAATGCTTCTTTTGGTACCGGAAAAGTCTCTACTCTATAAATGCCATCATAACTTATATAAGCTCTCAGATATTTTGTAAATACTAAATCCATGATTTTATCTATCTGCTCAAACAGATTGCCATGTACTTCATCCTGATAAATAAGCTCGCTATCTGTTTCAAAGAATCCTATCTTGATGTATGCCCCTGTAATATATTTTTCAGGGTCATTATAGAATAATAAAGCAGCAGCTTTTTTGAGATACTTTCCACTATAGAGATGAAGTTTATCTAATAGGTTTTTATCACTTTCCTGAAGAGTTTCTTTATCCAGTCTATTGCTTTTCAGGGCAAGTTTTCTGAATTGGTCAAGAGAGCTTAAATCCTCAGATTTTAGACCTACTTGAGGAAATAGCATCCCAGTGAAGTCCTTGCTTTTTTAAAAGAAAGCTATCTAATGCTGCACCTTTAAATTCCTGATTAGTACTGCCACTGCGAATGTAGTACCGTCCTTTATAACTAATAGGAGATGGATAGGCAGCAATTGCTATCTCAATATATTCCAGACCATTCTTTTGCAAAAGATTGACTTCTACTAATATGCCTAAAACGTCTCTGACTTTATTTGGTATATCTTCCATCAGTTTCCTGCTGTTGTTTAAACCAATAGCTTTACCGGTGTCATCAATGCCAATAAGCATTTTACCACCTTTAGAATTGGCAAAACCACAGACCCACTTAAGAAACTCATCCCGCCAGTTTGACTTACATTCCACTGTCTGATTTTCTTTCATAATTTCTCAACCTTACAAAATACTGATAATCTCTTCTCTTACATTGTCCGTGTGGTCGGTGATGTCCGTGGTTTAAATTCTTCTTCTTTTTTTTCAACCACTGACCACGCTGACCACACGGACGAAGAAAAAATATTCGGTTCCTTCGCATTTTGAGTGGGTAATGAATAATCCGACGTGAAAGAGCCACGTGTCCGCAATTTTAGAGTCACTCCTCCGAGGAAATAGAGCCACGTGTAAAAAGGACATTTTTGAGTTTTTTAGA
>JAVCCT010000244.1 GCA_030765325.1 Candidatus Stygibacter frigidus
AATTCGCTGATTATCCCTACAACATACTGTAATATATAAGCCGCATCAATGGCACCAATATCACCGCTAAGATTTACGTCTGCTCTTTCCACGCGCCAGTCTGACCAGGGCAGAGGGTCAAGCTCAGGCAACGGATCAAGTCCCACCACGTACATCAGAACCAGGGAAGCATCATAACTATCTACTACTCCGTTATCACTAATATCACCATAAGATATTGGCGAAATAGTAAACACGGTATTTACCACCCAGTCACATAGAATTCCGTCAATCATATTACAAGGATCAAAAGAATAATGGTCACTATAACTGAACCGTGTTCTGCCAACTTCTATCCCCGGTACTTCACTATAATAGAAATTTGATTGCCAACTGTTTAGATCTTCTTCATATTCCTTTTCGATCATCATTACCAGGTTGGTTCCCTGATAATCAAATAAACTGTCTAACTGGATATTTAAAATATTCTCACCACCAGGAAAATTATAAGATTCATCATAGACAAGCTGTAAACTATCAGCACTTATCCACCCATCTAATAAGCTATTCTGCTCAGTTTCACCCAGCCAGATACTGATGCCAATATCAGATACGTCACTTACGAAATTATTAAAAATATCTATACTACTTACCACACCTGTTGCACCCATCTCATCTGCATAATACAACATTTGACAGATACTGGTATTGCGTACCAGATTCACTGGCAATTGACTTGTCAGGTTCTCAGAGTCACCTATCCGGCTAAAATGATTCTGGGATCCAGTGATGTGTATATCGTGTTCTATACTGTAATTATTGGCAGGATTATCATCAGTACTTATTGTTACTTTTCCATATAACCCTATCAAAGTATCAGTAACGTTTTCTTCAGGTGCTATCGTCAGTTCTACAAATCGTTCATCACCAGGTGGGAGCATCCAGTATATTGTTTCAGAGGCATATTCATTATCATCTGCATCCACCAAGCTTACAGTATAACCAGTGGCATTGAATTCTCCATTATTACGAACTGTCACCTCATAAAGATATTCTTCACCACCTGTAAGATAATTATCTCCAATCATACTTACGAGCTCCATATCATAGGCATACTGGTCTTCCTGAATAAAAAAGAACACGTCGTCTATCCAGCCAATATCTGAACCAGCCGAAACGCTGTAATCCTTATGATAATTCCAGCGAAGCGAGTGCACCCCAGCTTCCAGTTCATATCCCACCTGAGTCCAGGCAACTGTTCCTGAAATCTGTGAAAAAAGCTCATCATCAAGATAAAATTGCAGAAAATCGTAATTGGCTTCACTACTGACCTTCCAGGCAAATGCCAGAATACCGTCCTGAGGAAATTCCAGCTCAATCTCAATCGCTGTATCCTGATCATCAGCCACATTACCTCCCTGAGCACAATAATCACCCTCAAAAGGATAACTGCCTGATACAAACCATTCAGCATCTCCACTCAATACCCAGTTATAAGCTGAGAAATCACCACTTTCAAACCCTTCATCAATTACCTGGCAATGCAAAACTATCGGGATAAGTATTAAAAATAATAATAACTTAGTTCTCAAACTGCCTCCTATTATATCTTATTTTTATATTCACTTCCTTTTTACAGTAATCCACCCATATCTGTCAATTATATCTTCATCGTCTCACGTCTCACGTGTCCAACTTCTCACTCGATGAACTTCTCGAATTCAGTTGGACTCTTGATGACTACGAAGCCATTAACGCCTTTCTCTCCGAAGCATTCATAGTTGCAGGTGTCACCGTTACAGATACATTACAACGGCTAAGAGTCCAGGTAGCCTAAGCTGTCAAAGATGGCATACCCTTCCCTCCAATCGACTCACGACTCACGATCGATTCACGAATTTGACCCACTGCCCTAAAGACTACGTTTTCTGCAGCAAATCTATCGCTTCCTGCCCTGACATCTGATCAGGCTGCTCCCAAATCACCAAAATCTTATCAAGCCGGAACCACAAAAGATTATAATTCAGTTATCAATATTCCTGATAACTTGAATATCACCGATGACCTTATACCCTGCCTTATTCCCACTTTGACTGCACCTGATGATATCTGGATAGCTACCGATCTTTCCAATATCAGTTATCTCAAAGTTTATGCCGATAAAAATATTGTCGTCAAAGTTAGTAAAGGATTGGTTGAATCTATCAAATCTCAATCTCCTGGATCACTCCGAAAAGGTTTTCCGATAACCCTGTATTCATGAAAGAAAGGCGACCAATTAGTCGCTCTTCTTTGCCTGAGGTTTAGCCCTCAAACGCTGTATAGAAGCCTGTTTGGTCAGCTCCAGAGTCCACGAAGTTCAAGCGGAATCCAGAACCTCACACCGTTTCTCATTTCTTTAATTGTTTGGTCACAAATGATCCTATTACTGTTAAAAATCCTATACCAGAAGCTCCCCAACTTATGTGCGGATACCCCAGATAAGCCATTAACGGTATTAATAACATCGAAAATAATATAATTATAAAACCAAACACCATACCTTTTTCTGCTAACTTAGAGTTCTCTTTGAAATAACTCCTTTCCATATCCATGTTATGGTTTACATTCTCTTCAAATTTACTCAATGTTCGGTTTAAAAATCCAGGACATAGCTTTTCATACACTTCCGCTTCTTTCGGTGGCACAAATGGTGATACGCGGCGATGAGCTATCAATACTGAAGCTACTTTCTCCCTAGCTTCATCAGGCAGGTTTTCTAATGTCTCTACTACCTGTTCTACTTGCTGCTCTTGCTGCTTACTTTTGCTTAGCTCTTTGCTCTTCTGCTTCGATTTGCTCATGAAATGCCTTCCGCATTGCTTCATTTATCTGCTTCGCAGATTTCATTAAAATGTCTTCGCGTTTTGGTGGCTGATCTACTTGCTGAAATAGACCAAAACTGGCAGATAAATTCAATATCCCATCTGCTCCCTTTAATCTAAATACCCTTTTCATAACCTACTCCTTGCACTCATAATATCATTACTTTCTAACCTTCACTACCATGCCATTAAAAGACGGTTGCAAAAAGTCACATCTATATGGTTTATGTCAATTTATTTTTGCGTTATCTGCTTAGTTTGCTTAACGAGACTGTTCAACATATTTTGAGGATTTTCACCGTAGGTGATATTTATTTGTAGCCCCAGGTTGGAGCGGAGCGACAATCTGGGGCTTTATAATTTATATTCACCTACCCGTCCCAAACACCGGCT
>JAVCCT010000340.1 GCA_030765325.1 Candidatus Stygibacter frigidus
GCTATTTTGATTACCATCAATAATCGTTTGTGAAATATAGCTTGTATCCTGCGTAGTATAAAATAACGATCCCAGAATTACTGCTTTACCATTGAAATTAATATTTTCCACATAAGTACCCGGAGATACAATGATCTCATCTCCGTCTTCTGAGGCATTAATCCCTGCCTGAATAGTTGCGTAATCTTCCGGTATGTATATTGTTGTCGCAAAGGCACCTGTCATTAAAACTAAAAAAATTATACACATAATCTGCTTTTTCATTATTACTCCCATATTCCGTATATTATATATGTTTTTCATATTCATTTTTAATTGTCAATAAAAAAAACGTGAGACGGGGAAAAACGAGGGTGTGAAGATGAGAAAGAGCGAAGGTGCGATTAAAATCAGTAATTCTGGGATGATTTACCTACATTTCGTAAGATTAAAGTATAATTCATTTGACAAAAGATAAGCATTAATTGATATTATAGACGCGAACAAAGGAGGAATTTATGACAGGTAGAAAGCATCGAGATGTGTTATTGGAATTAAAGAAAAAAAGTAAAGATGAAAAAACGAAAAACAAAAAAGGTAATGATAAGGTGCAAAGCAGTGAGGGATTTACCAAAAGCAGGAGTACTAATACTAAGAATAAATAATAGATAAAAATGACCGGGGAAAATTTGCTATTCCAATTTCCGAATTGAGGTAGTATTGTAAGCAGTAATCGGACGGCTTATTCAGGGATAATTTACAAAAAAATAATAATATATATAGTTACGAGGTATTATGGAAAGGAAAGAATATTTAGATAAAATAGCTGAAAGTGAAGGAGATGAGAAATATCAGGCGATATTAAAGTATGCGTGGTTTTTGCGTCAAAAAGAGCCTATGGAAAGTGCGAAGCAGGCTAAAATAGTGCTTAAATATGCACGTGCAGAGAATAATATAAAATTTGAATTTTCTGCTCTTTCTTATTTATGTTATGCGCATTTTTATCATTCTGATATGGAAGAAACTGGCAAATGGGCAGATGAATTAAAAAAAGTAGGCGAAAAGCATGATAATGCCCGAGCAATTGGGTCAGCCTATAGCACAAAATCGAGAATAGCATTACAACAAAACAATACATCTGAAGCCATGGAAAAAATGTTAGTTGCTTTAAAATATTATCTAAAAGAAAATAGCGTTCAGGAATTGATTAGCAGTTATAATGCTTTGGGAATGATTCATTTAGTAAGAGAAGAAAACACTGAGGCAGAACATTACCTGCAATTAGCCTTAGAAAAAGCAGTAAAAATAGACAGCCATGCTCAACACAGTATTCGAGTGAATATTAGTAATATATTATATAAACAGCAAAAATTTGAAGAATCCTTGAAAATGAATTTAAATTCTTTGCAGTATTTCCAATCACATAACATGGATAGTTCAATGGCAACAGTCCTGCTAAACATAGGTTTAAGCTACAGGTATTTAGGCGATAATGAAGCTGCTTTAATAAATTTGAAGAAATCCTACCAGCTCTGCAAAAAGATAAATGATCCCAGGGAACTGGGATTAGCAGCTAATGCAATTGCACATGTTTATATCCTTAAAAGTGACTGGGTAAAAGCCCTGAAGTATCTTAAAGAAGCAGTAAAACTGGCAGAAGACAATAATCTGAAGATAAATATCGCCTCTTGTTACACAAACTACGCTAAATACCATGAAACGAAAGGAGAATTTGAGGAGGCAAACAACTATCTTCATAAATTAGTGGCTGTTAAAGAAGAAATCAATAATGAGAATAATCAGGAGAAAATATCTGTTCTTGAAACTCAGTATAAAACTCAGATTTATCGAATGCAAAGCGCAGAACTGGATAAAAAAAATAAGGTAATGAATAATCAGGTAACTGAGTTGAATAAAACCCTGGAACATTTACAGCAGACCTATCAGACTCTTCAGGGAGAATTTCAGGAAGCAGTAAACAAATTAAATGCCCAGGATGATCTTCTTTCAACGCAGTCGCGTATGTCATTGATGGGTGGTATGATCTCGGCAATTGCTCATCAGTGGAAGCAGCCTTTAAATGTAATCTGGGTACTGGTGCAGGCAATAGAAGATTCCTGGCAATTTGATGAGCTTACGGAAGAATTTATGGATAATCAGGTGAAGCAGATAGGTGACCAGGTAAGTTATATGGCAGAGACAGTGAATGATTTCAGTAAATTCTTCAAGCCTGATTATGTGCAGGAATACAGTGTGTCAGAGACGATTGAAAAAGCTTTGAAGCTACTGGCATATATGCTGAAAAGCAGTGGTATTAGTCTGATCAAGGAACTGGAAGACAATTGTAGATTAAGTGGAAATCCTAATGAGCTGAGCCAGGTAATAATAAATATTGTTAATAATGCGCGGGAAGCCATCTTGCGGGATAAGATTAATGGACCGGATATCAGGATCAAAATGAAATGTAATGAAGAGCGAATTAATATCACAATTTATAATAAAGGCAATCATATAAAACCAGAAAATCTGGAGAAGATATTTGAGCCCTATTTTACTACTCGGGGTAATGAGGGCACTGGAATAGGTTTGCAGATCTGCCGGCAGATCATAGAGAATAAATATAATGGCAGTATTAAGGCGAATAATTGTGAGGGTGGAGTAGAATTTGTGATCGAGATGCCAAAATTACAAAAATAGAAGTATAAAATATTATCTGAAATTAAATATAAACCGGAATTGAGGAAAACATAGATGGAAAGAAAAAAGTTCTTAGTCCGTATCGCCAGTAGTGAGGGAGAGGCAAAAACGAAAGCTATAATGGATTATTCACAATATTTACAGCAGACTGATCCTTTGGAAAGCGTTATACAGGCGAAACTTGTGCTTGATATAGCACGCTCCCAAAACGATTTACAACTGGAAATAGATGCAATGATCAATATTGCCAATGCCTATATTTGTAATTCTGATCTTCCCAAAACTGAGCACTGGATAAATCTCTTACTAAAAACAGGTAATAGAAATAAAATACCCAAAGCAATGGGAATAGCCTATGCTTTGCAGGCTCGGATTGACTTAAGCCAAAACAACGCCACTTCATCTCTGCAAAATATGCTTAAGGCTCTGGATTATTTTCTGGAGACAAATGATCAATTTGATCTATTAAGCTGTTATAATGGACTGGGAATCATTCACCTGATGAAAACAGAGTTAGACGAAGCATACCACTATTATCAACTGGCTCTGCAGATAGCAGAAAAAATTGGCAGTAATGCCAAACATTCCATCAGGGTCAATATCGGAATTATTCAAACTGAGCAGAAAAAGTATCAAGAGGCTTTGGAATCTAACTTCATATCACTGGAATATTTTCGCGAAAATGACCAGAAAACCTCTGAAGCGACAGCACTTTATAATATCGGCTTTTGTTATTACCAGTTAGAAGAATTAACAGATTCTCTTACCTATCTGGAAAAGTCTTATGCACTCAGCAAAGATTTGAACGAAAAGTATCTTCTCAGCAAAAGGTGCAATGCCGTTGCCGCAACTCTGGTAAAAATGGGAGAATTAGACAAAGCTCTGCCCTATATCAAAGAATCAGTGAAACTGGCAGAAAAATATGATCTGCAATGGGATATGGCTCTTGGTTACGAAACTTATTCCCTTTATTATAAAGAAAGGGGAGATTATCAGCAGGCGCTTGATTATCTTCAAAAAGTGCTATCACTGAAAGAGAAAATAAACAAAGAAAATACTCAGGAAAAAATTGCCGAACTGGAAGCAAAATATAAAACTCAGATTTATAAGTTGCAAAACACGGACTTAGATCAAAGAAATAAGGCTATGAGCAATCAGATAACAGAACTGAATGGGTCTTTGTCAGATTTGCAAAACACTTATCTATCCCTTCAGAAGGACTTTAAAAAAGTAGTTGAACGGGTAAATGCCCAGGATGATCTTTTAAGTTCGCAATCAAGAATGTCTTTAATGGGAGGTATGATATCAGCAATTGCTCATCAGTGGAAACAACCTTTGAATGTAATCTGGGTGCTGGTGCAGGCAATTGATGATTCCTGGCGTTTTGATGAACTTACAAAAGAATTCATGGATAACCAGGTGAAGCAGATAGGAGATCAGGTCAATTATATGGCAGAAACCGTGAATGACTTCAGCAAATTCTTCAAGCCTGAATATGTGCAGGAATACAGTGTAGCGGAGACAATTGAAAAAGCCCTGAAACTAATGGAATATATGCTGAAAACCAGTGGCATTACCCTGATCAAAGATCTGGAAAGCAATTGCAGATTGAGCGGAAATCCTAATGAATTAAGTCAGGTAATTATAAATATTATTAATAATGCACAGGAAGCCATCTTGAGGGATAAAATCAGAGCTCCAGAGATCAGGATCAGTATGAACTGCAATAAAGAGCGAATTAATATCACTATTTATAATAAGGGAAACCATATTAAACCAGAAAACCTGGAAAAGATATTTGAGCCATATTATACCACTCGGGGAAAAGAGGGAACCGGAATAGGTTTGCAGATCTGCCGTCAAATAATAGAGAATAAATATAATGGCAGGATATGGGTATCAAATAAGTCAGATGGAGTTGAGTTCGAAATAAATTTACCATTGGAATCACAAATTAATGATTAAGACAAAAATGTGGGCGTATATTGAATATGCTGAAAAATAAGATTATCAACCGTTAAAAGTGTGAAATTTCGCGAAATAAATTGAATCTGCTTATACTTATACGACCATTTAAGAATCCTACGTAAGCATCACATCATAAATATCTGTTACTTTTAATTTGTTCTTTTTAAATTCTATCTGCGTTGTTCATCGCTGCATATCAACGGATATTGAAGCTCTTTACGCCGTATATAATTCAAAATCCCTGCGTTAAAATGCGACACATATTTATGATGCAATGCTTAGTCTTGGCGAAGGGGGACCTGGTCTGAATTTTATTTCTCAAATAATGCAATGTAGGTTTTTTTTAAGCAACGAACAATTACGAACAAAACGAACTAAAGAAATGTTAAAAAGAAGATGTGAAGGCGGAAGGTATATATTCTTGTTAGTCAGTACCGGGTGTCCGGTGTAGTGGATACCGGCAGTCCACATACTTCTCTCATTGAAATATCTCTGGATTTTTATTGCTTTCACTTCAAGTATATCGTAAATCTTCTGTACTTCTTTCTCTGGAATGCCTGTCACTCGTATATGATACAAGAAAATCAGGATCAGGGAAAGTACTTGACATCAGATTCTAATTATTGCTTATTTTGGAATTAATTGAGGTTAAAATTATGGAAGAAATGTACCGTTTATTGAATAAAGCTGCTGCTGGAAAGAAATTTAAGACGAGTGATAAGGAAGCCGCAATTGAGCTTTTTGATGAGATATTGCCATTATTGGAAAGTCGACAGAATCCTCCTGATTTCAAACTCGGCAGTGGTCAGATAGCAACAGGGGCAACTGGCAGGATAGCTTTAAATTCGTATTATCAGCTTTTGGGTAGATTTACTTATGGAAAGAAATTTACCAGGATCGATGATAATTTGGCATACTGGAATATGTATCTTAGTTATTGTATTATGCGGGGTTATTTTACTGGACGCCGTGAAAAAGGGTTCTATTGCTGCTCCACCTGCACATTATCAGTATTGCCTTTATATTGCACTGATGCTTTACCGGATTTTGATTGTGCATCTTTAAAACAGAATATTCTGGAAGGAATTATCAATAGAACGGGGACTTTCAGCCGAAATTTCAATCAGAAATATGCTGACTGGGTATTGCAGTTTGCTGAATTGGAATAGGTTCAATTCCCATAAATAAGTTAAATTCGGGGATTGTATTCCCAGAATTTAATTGAATCTTGGGGATTACATTCCCGGAATTACATGTTTTTTTAATTGACAAAAACCTGGCTCATGGCAGCTATGTCCTTGAGGTGAAAAATGATAAGTAGAACTATAATACCTAATCTTAGCAAATATATGCATAAGAACAGAGCGATCATAATTTATGGAGCGCGCAGAACGGGTAAAACCACCATTTTAAATACATTGGCAGATTCATTAAATAATATCCATTATATAAATTGTGATTTAATAGATGGTCAGGAATCATTTAATTTCAGGAATGTCGGTGAAATTAAATTGAGATTTGGTCGCTATTCATATCTGCTGATTGATGAGGCTCAAAGGGTGAGAGATATTGGGATAAAACTAAAAAGCATTATTGATAATCTGAGTGACTTGCAGATAATCGTAACTGGTTCATCAGCTCTGGAATTATCAAATTCCATGATCGAGCCTTTAACGGGCAGGAAATTTGAGTTTATTTTAACTCCGCTTTCGCTGGAGGAATTGTATGAATATGAAGGAATTGATGCAGTAGAATCTGGATTGCAGCAGCGTTTGATCTATGGCAGTTATCCAGAAGTTTATCTTGAGAAGACTATGCCGGAAGAAATAATCAAAGAAATAGCAGGTTCATATTTATTTAAAGATATGCTGATATATCAGGAGATCAAGCGTCCTGAACTTCTGCGGAAATTATTGATATCCCTGGCTTTGCAGATTGGCAATGAAGTTTCCACTACTGAACTTGCTAATATTGTGGGTTTGGATCGGAAGACTGTAGAAAAATATTTGTCATTGATGGAGCAAAGTTATATTATCTATCGTCTGGGTTCATTTAAGAAAAATCTCAGGAATGAGTTGAAACGGGCAAATAAATATTATTTCTGGGATAATGGAATAAGGAATTCCTTAATAAATAATTTTAATCGGCTGGAAATTCGCGATGATGCAGGTGCTCTGTGGGAAAATTATCTGATTACTGAGCGGCGAAAAATGATGCTGAATAAACGGGCAAGTTTTGAGCATTATTTCTGGCGTACAACCACGCAGCAGGAGATTGATTTGATTGAGGTGGAAAATGGTGAGATCAGTGCTTATGAAATCAAATGGAATTCCAGAAAGAAAGTGAAATTTCCACTTGCATTTACAAAAGGTTATGAACAGGCAAAAACATATATTTTGAATCGGGAAAACTATCTGGATATTATGCTTAAAGGACATTAATGTTTTAATAAGGGTCTAATTAGCAATCGAATGGTGTGACTGCTAAAAAACTCTTGACAGCTTCAACTGATCATAAAAAGTTGGTGACATAAAAACTAAGAACGAAAAGGAGTGTTAAGATGGCAGAACAGAAAAAAGGTCACGGCAAGCTGTCGATCCACACAGAGAATATATTTCCGATAATCAAGAAGTGGTTATATTCTGAGCATGATATTTTCCTGCGGGAGCTTGTTTCAAATTCCGTGGATGCGATGAGCAAACGGTTGGCAATAGAACCGGAAC
>JAVCCT010000125.1 GCA_030765325.1 Candidatus Stygibacter frigidus
AGTTATAATAGTATATAAAATTAAGATCAAGAAATATATCTGACACCAATATCGTAATTATTAGATTTAATGGTGTTAAGAAAGCGATTGCCATTAAAGCTTATACTTGCCGTTAATAAGGGAATTATGTGTAATTATTGTAAATATTGTATGACCTCTTAATGAAAAAGTTGAGGTCAATTCAAAATCATTGAGGTCAGGTGTTCTGAAGTTATTTATATCATTGCTGGTTTTCAAATTTTTGCAGTATATAGTGCACATATACATCATAATTTGTCAATTTTGTGAAATTGACATACTCCCTGAAAGGGAATAACTATAATAGCTTCGGGTTGTTGTATTTCGACAACCCAAGGTAAAATTAACGCATCTCCACTTTTCTTCTTCCAAACACCGGCATAACCGGTGTTTGGGAGAGGAATGTCTTATTATATCATAAACCCCAGGTAGTCACTTCGTGCCGAACTGAGGCTATTAGGCGCAGCCGTTGTAAATCCCCTTCAGGGATAAATCAATAACAAAGATTGAATAGTCTCAATTTAATATATTGCTTCAGGAAAATCTTTTACTTGACAACAAGTGAATGAAGCTGGATTAATAGAATTGTAAAGAAAAATAAACCGCCCAGATGGGAACGGGAGAAAATATGGTAGGACGCGCTCAAAAAATTAGATTAGGCATATTTGTAACCTTACTCTCCGTTTTAATGTTAGCAACACTTATATTTATTGCTGGTGATAAACTTATGGAAAAATGGGATTATTACTACATTACTTATTCGGATGTTTCAGTGAATGGACTGCAGGTAGGTGGTCAGGTGCGCTATCATGGAATCGAGATTGGTAAAGTGGAAGAGATCAAAATAGTCCCTGATGACGTTACCAAGATTAGAGTAAAAATCAGCATTACTCAAGGCACTCCGGTTAAAACAGACACAGAAGCACATCTTGTGCTGGTGGGTATCACGGGTTTAAAGATAGTAGAGCTTAAAGGTGGCAGTAATTCAACGCTTCTGCTGAAGCCAGGTAGTGAAATAATACCGGGAGTGTCTGTGCTCGATAATTTATCCGGTAAAGCGGAGGTGATGGCTGAAAAACTAGAAATGATCATGAATAACATCCTCGCAATCACAGATTCTGATAATCAGGATCGGATTTCTTCCATTCTCACCAGTGTTGATACTATTCTTATAACAAACCGGGAACCTGTTAATAATATTATTGTAAATCTGGATAGCACTACTGCTGAGCTTACAGAATTACTGCACTCTTCTAATGAAATTTTGGCAAGGTTGAATTCAATAATTCAATCTAGTACCATAGATACAATGTTGACAAACTTTAAAGATGTTTCATCTGAACTTGCTGATCTTGAGATCGCAGATTTGATCGATCAAATGAATTTGACTGCCCGTCAGATCAATTCCACTGTTCAGAAAATTGATCTTACAGTTTTAAGGAGTCAACAGGATCTACTTGATACTATAACATCGATGAGGGAAGCCGCTGACTATCTGGAAGATTTTTCCCGGAGAATATCAGAAGACCCAACCATACTGCTGAGAGGCGGTCGTAATTAAAACAGGATGGAATTATGAAAAATAACAGGATTATTTTTTTACTTATTTTGATCACGTTAATGCTGGTGGGATGTAGTGTCAGTGAAATGATTGAAAAGCAATACTACATCTTTGATTACAACAATAATAACGAAAGACCTGAGCTTTTCCAGGATACTCCACTCCCCTATTCTGTAATGATCCAGAATGCCCGAATTTCTCAAACTTACACCAGAAAACAGATCGTGATAAGACACTATGGTCCCCAGATTAGATATATGACTTATAACCTTTGGGGAATCAGACTTCAGGACGCTATTCCGGATATTTTCAGTACTCGACTGGAAAAATACGGTGTATTCGATACGGTCAACCGCGATATGTTAGTAGAAAATCCTAATTATCAAATTATTATCAGCATTAATAATCTGGAGATATATGAAACGGCATCTCTTTCTGAAGCTCATTTGAATATTGAATTCACTATGGTCAATATGTTGGAAGACGCTAAAGATTGTCCTAATGTTGACCTAACTTACAAAATTGATCGTACCGCCAGAATTGAACAGAATGATGTGGAGGCTTTTGTCCAGAAAGTTAATGATATGATCCTGGAGGAATCTAATAATTTCATTGTTAAAATCCTTAATAAATTTACCGGGTTTCAAGAAAAATCTAAAACTGAGGAAAGCATTACTTCCAGATATGACCAGATCGATTATTCAGCTCAGGTGCTGGGAGACAGCACTACGGTCGATGAAAGCGGTATTGGTTTAGTATATCTCCCAAATCTTAGTGGAAAAGATAATGAACCTTTTTATTATGTAAAAGATAAAAATGGCTATAACCTTAAAATGGCTCACATGGGTGAAGAGGTGCCGCTTCCAAAAGGTAATTATACCGTGGAATATGGTTCTCAGATAGGATCTCATGGGATGTCACAACGGATTGATGTAAAACCGCGCTGGCGATTAAACGTTGAACCTGACTGGGGCTGCCTGATCGTTGATGTGATGGATGAGCAGAGAAACTATGCAAAAGTCAGCTACACAATTTATGATAATGCAGACGGATTTGATTATGGAATAGATTATCCTGCTGATGTGAATCTGGGTGAAAAATCCACTATTTGGGTCCTGAAACCAGGAACATATAAGGTTACTCTTAACAATGAATCATTTAATACCTATCGTGATTTCACAACTATAGAGGTTTTGAAAGGTTACTGTCAAAACCTTTCACTGATTGTGCAAGAAGAGGAGAATTCCGGACTTTATTCGCTTATTGGTGCTGGTGTGATCAATGAGGAAGATGATAGGAGAAAAGATTCTAACTGGAATTTAAGTAGTGCTATCCATGTGAATATCAACCTGAATTCCGATAATTCCGAAAATAGAAATAATACTAAGCTTTCAATTAATATGAATGCTCAGCTTGATAATTCTGCCTATTATGAAGTTGGAAGATTAAAGTACTCCATGAAGAACCTGATGGAAATTGGAACAAATAAAGATGAAGATTATGAACAATTCCGGGTTGATTTGGATGATATCGATGTCAAAAATACTGTTATCTTCAATGTCTTTTCTGCTTTTGGACTATATGGCAGATTTGATCTTAATACTCATTTCTTTCCCGTGCAGGTTTATGATGTAAATTATATTAAAAAAAATACTCAAGGTGCAGTAGTGGATTCCATGTCCAATGCTCATTCTGTGGAAACCAGTCCCTCTTTCTTCCCTATGACCCTTAAAGAAGGATTTGGCTTGAATTTCCAGGTTCTAAATACTGCCAGATCAGATATGAATCTTCGATTCGGTCTGGGAGCGAGACAAGATATTCGTAAAGATGTTTACTCCTATTCCACAGACTATTCTGATTCTGTCACAGGTATCACTTATGAGGTATATACTGAAGAAGCATCAAGTTATTATGAAGGAATTGAAGCCTCAATGGTGGGTGATTTGCAGCTTTTCGGAAATATTAATTACTCCCTGACCGCAGATTTCCTTTTCCCATTTGCAGCTGACAAGAATTATACTATGGACATTGAGAATATCCTTAATATAAAATTATTCAAATATATTTCGCTGGATTATCGACTTAAATTTTATACTCGAGAATCTGAAGCCATGGAAGATTATATTTCCACGCAGCAAAGTCTCTTTTTACGATTTACCTATCTTTTACGTTAAATCATGAAAATTTCAGAGAAAACCATGAACTTTGAGGAGCCTCTTAATAAAGAGACAATACCTCTTTTAATGCAGCAGCTCGATAAGCTAAATGCTAGTAATATCGATATTTTTGATTTTAAGCAGGTAGAGCGGGTAGACAGCTCCGGAGTGGTATTTATAGAATATCTTCATTCTCGATTTGTAAATGCAGAATTTATCAATATCTCTTCTGATATTGATTTCACTTTGCAAACTTTTAAAAGTGATCTTGATGAAAAGATTATTGAACCCGTTAAACCTGGATTTTTTGAAAATGCCGGAGACATAATCTACAAAACACTGGAACAATCAAAAGAAGTGATGTATCTGGTTTCAGATATTTTATACTGGTCAATTGTAGGGATTTTTAATCATAAAGGTCAAAGAAAAGATGCAGTTGCTCAGCAGATGCTTCTGATTGGAATAGATGCCATCCCTATAATTGGTTTATTGTCATTTATTCTGGGATTGATTCTTTCTTTGCAATCTGCAGCACAACTTCATCAGTTTGGAGCAGATATATATCTGGCTGATCTGATTTCCGTAACCATGATCACTGAAATGGGACCTATGCTTACTGCAATCATGGTTTCCGGTAGAAGCGGTTCAGCAATTGCCTCAGAGATTGCCACAATGACAGTAACTGAAGAAATTGATGCTCTTAAAATGATGGCATTGAACCCCATCAGGTTTGTGGTTGTTCCCAAATTTCATGCCATGACATTGTGTATGCCCCTTCTGGTAACGTTATCGATGTTTGTTGGTGTATTGGGAGGAGCGATAATCGGATCTTATTATCTCAATATTGCTCCGGGGCTATTCTGGTCAAGAGTATTTGCAATATCATCATTGAGAAATTTCACTATTGCTATTGGCAAAAGCATCGTGTTCTCCTGGGTGATCGTGATAATTGGTGTCTATTATGGATTAAATGTGAAAGGTGGAGCAGAAGGCGTAGGAAAAGTTACCACAGCGTCTGTGGTTGCTTCAATATTCTGGATCATTGTGCTGGATGCTATTAACAGCCTGATATTTTATTATTAAAATGAAAAAATATATAATTGAAGTAAAAAATCTGGTCGCCAAATATGGCGAAAAAATCGTATTGGATGATATCAGTGTAAATATCAAAGCTGGAGAAATTACAGTAATTCTGGGTAGCAGCGGATGCGGAAAAACTACTCTGCTTAAGAATATTCTCCGCTTATATGAACCATATTCTGGCAGCGTAAAGATTTTTGATCAGGAAGTCACTACTATGGATGAACCAGAATATAATTTGATCCTCAAAAAGATCGGAGTTCTTTTTCAAGGAGGAGCACTGCTAAATTCTATTTCAGTTGGCGAAAACCTGGCTATTCCCCTCGAGCAGCATACCAAGCTGCCTGACGTTATCAAAGACAGGATAATTAATCTTAAACTCGAACTGGTTAATCTGGCTCATGCAAAATACCTGAAACCTTCTGAACTTTCCGGCGGTATGGAAAAAAGAGTCGCTCTGGCGCGTGCTATCACACTTGATCCTGATCTGCTCTTTTGCGATGAACCCTCTGCCGGTCTTGATCCTATCACAAGTGCTGATCTGGATAGATTGATCCTTAATCTAAAAGAAAAACTCAATATGGCAATTGTGATCGTTACTCACGAACTTGCCAGTATTCATAGAATTGCTGACTCCATTATTTTTCTGCATAAAGGGAAAATGCTCTATCATGGTAGCCTTGAAGCTGCCGAGGAAGCCAATATCCCTGAAATTACTGAATTTTTTGAAACAGGAAAATTTGACTGATCACATTATGTAATTTTATGGGAGGTTTAACAATATGTTTTTTGATCCAACCCTGATTTTAGTAATAATCGCCCTCATTTTTGCCATGTTAGCTCAGCAGCAGGTAATGGGTAAATATAAGAAATTCGCTAAAATACCTAATTCTATGGGTTTAACCGGTGCGCAAATGGCACGCAGAATGCTCGATGATAATGGATTAGAAGATATCAATATCAAGCCGATAAAAGGAACTCTTACTGATAATTATCACCCCCTTAAGAAGATTATATTTCTATCAGAAGGTGTCTATAACAGCGCTTCCATTGCTGCTATTGCTATTGCTGCTCATGAAACAGGACACGCTATTCAATATGCCGCTGATTATATACCTGTTAAAATTAGGGGAGGATTGGTACCCACTGCAAATATAGGTTCAACTATGGCTTTCCCCATGTTCCTGCTCGGATTTCTGTTTTCTATCCCTTTCCTGATGGATTTGGGTATCTGGTTTTTCGGTGCTGCATTGGTCTTTCACCTTGTCACTCTGCCAGTGGAATTTAATGCTTCTGCCCGGGCAATACAATATCTTAAACTAAATTATATTTCTGAGCAGAAAGAAATTCAGGGAACCAGATCTGTCCTGCAGGCTGCTGCTCTCACTTATGTAGCCTCCACAATGATGGCTCTCGCTCAATTCCTGCGTCTAATAATTTTAAGAGGATCCAGAGATTGACAAAGGAAACTGTTCATCCCCGCTTTCTGCTAAGAGAAAACCTCAACAAACTCGCACGTGAGTTGCGTTTACTGGGATATGATGCCGCAATTTATAAGCAAATCAGCTTTTATAACCTGTGCCGGATTGCTGCTCGTGAAAATAGAATTCTCCTCACCAGGTCTTTAAGCGAATCAAAACAAAAAACTAATAATCAGATCATCCTCATAAAAGCTGATTACGTTGATCAGCAATTACGGCAAATCAGGGCTATTTTACAGTTTGACCCTTCGATAATTTTCTCCCGTTGTTCATTATGTAATAAAATGCTTTACGAGATTGACAAAAAAAAAATAATAAACTTTGTACCTGAGTATGTGTTAACTCATTACTCCCACTTTAGGATCTGCAGGTTTTGCGGTCATATATATTGGGAGGGTGATCATCATCAGGCGATACTGAAACGCCTGAAAAATCTGTTTGAGGAAGGAAAGTTATGAAAAAAACTTTGTTCTTAATTATAATTATTGTGTTGATATCATCTCTTTCTGCTGCTACGCGCTATCAGATGAAGAAATATCCCTTTTACACCTGCCTGAATACTAATCTTTTCCGTCTGGGTGGAAATAGCGCTCCCGGCTCAATTGCCAAATTCAATTTCGGTGGAAAACTGGGATATAATTATACCCCTAACTTCGCCCTGGAAATTGCCGGTAATTATGGAAAAACAGCTCCGAGTGACTCAGAAGCTTCCGGCTTCACCGCATGGACTACTAAAAGTGAAGTATTTCTTGCTAAATCAGAATTTATTAATTTTGATCTTGCTTTCAGATATAACCTGCTTCCTAATCTCGGCTCCAACCCATTTTTAAAAATTGGACTGGGAAACTTGATCTGGAATGTTACTGACAAGGATGAGAGTATTACAGATTTTGGTTATAGTAAATCATATAATAACCTTTATGCTTTTGCCGGCATTGGTCTGGAAAATAGACTCAGCGAACATGTCTCGATCAATCTTAATTATAAAAGGGCAATGATCTTTGGTGATACAAAAAATATGCTTGGTGATGGAGAATCTCCTGATAATATTACTGAATTTGGGCTCGAGCTGGTCGTTAAATTTGGCACGGGTGTTATTGAGGTGGTTGACCTGGTCAATATTGATGCCGTAACCTTTGAATTTAATAGTATCAAGCCTACAAGCTCATCAAAAGATATCATTGAATACGTTGCTGAAGCGATGAAAAAGAATCCTGACCTGGTTCTCGAGATCAGAGGCTTCACAGATAATACCGGCTCAGATTCAGTTAATCTTAGAATGTCCAAAAAACGCTCCATGGCTGTAAAACAGATGCTGGTCGATAGAGGAATTGCTCCCACAAGACTGGTTACCTCTGCTATGGGACATCAAAATCCGGTTGCCACTAATTCCACAGCAGAAGGAAGAGCTCTAAACCGCCGCGTAGAATTTTACGAGCTGCAAAAATAACCCCACCCATTCCTCTCATTATTTCTATCGTTTATATTAGTTGCTGGAGATTTAAGACCTGTAACTTAACTATTTCATATTTTTCCTATTCTCTAACCCTACCCTATGACATTATTTCACTTTTCATTGAATTTCTCTTACCAAAATATCACTAAAACACCTCATATTAGCATTTCCAATTCCATTACCCCCAATTTATACCCTATTCCCACCAAAGATGAGGAACAACAAAGCACGTACTCACATTTTTTTGTTAGATAGTGCTTTGTTGTTCCTCATAAATCCTGCTATAAAGTTGGAAGGTAACATGCGTTTTAGAAGATAAAATAGATAATTAACCCAATAATTAGTACCTGCACATCTAACTTAGCATCATTGGGATGTGTGATTTTCTTTTCGCTTGACATATTTGCTATAGGCAGTTTTACTTAATAAAAGGAAATGAAATGAAAATACAGATAGCTTCGGATATTCACCTGGAATTTCCACAAAACCGGAAATGGTTGAGTGAAAATCCCCTGATACCACAGGCAGATCTATTGATCCTTGCCGGTGATACGGTGCCTTATGTGTATGCTAACTGGGCCAAAGAATTTTATGATGATATCAGCAGTAAATTTGCTCAGGTATTTTCTATCTTTGGCAATCATGAATTTTACCGTGGTGAGATCAATACTGCTTACCCTGATTATGAGGATAATATCGCTGATAATATAATTCAATTCAATAATAAAAGCATTTTATTTCAAGACATCCGCTTCATTTTTTCTACTCTCTGGACAGATGTACCGCTCAAAATGCGTCCGGAAGTGCAGGAAATAATGAATGATTACCGGCTGATCAAGAAGAGAACTCTTTTTAAAGAACTGATAAAAATTCAAGTGGAAGATATGGTGAATTATTATCAGCAGTCGCTTGACTTTCTCTTCAGTGAGATAGAAAAATACAAAGAGCAGAAAACCGTAGTTGTTACGCATCATGTCCCTGTTTATGAGGCACTTCCCGCAAGATTTATGGAATCAGGTTTGAAATATAGCTATGGCAATGATCTGTCATATCTGATAACTGATAATCCTCAGGTTTGCCTTTGGATATATGGACATTGTCATTCCTTTGACCAAAGAAAAATCGGTGAGACAACACTCATCAGAAATCCTCTCGGTTATGTGAGCAAGAAACAGCAGTATGACTTTGACCGAGAGAAAATTATCGAAATTTAATAAATTTCATTCAGGAAGTAATATGATATTTGGAGAAAAGACAATACCCTTTGAACTAAAGCAGGGAAAATTAGAGATCACTGTATCAAAAGATCAAAGCAGTTTTTCATATTTCCGAAATTGTGAGGGAGATATTGCCGAAAAGCTGATCTTAATGAATCTTACTGAAATGCTGATCGCTCCTGTGGAGCCTCTTAATCTTCCCAGTCAGGTAGCGGCATATTTGATGATAGAATTTGGCAGAGAGATCATGCTGGAGCCTGAAGCAAAGCAAACCATCTATTTAACTTTCCCGATTGAGATAGGAATTTTTGTAGGCAATAAGGGTAAATATGAGCTACTGGACGTATTCAGCCTCATCAAACCACGCTATACGCTGTATGGAGAGCCCCGAAACGGATTCCTGTGCAAATACTGGAAAAGCAAAATCTACCTGGAAGAGCCTACACCAGACTCTATGACAGAAGGGGTGATCAGACTCAAAATAGATAATACCAGTCATGAATGGGTAGCTGTTAATAAAGCACTTTTTAATGGTATGGGCATGAAAATATATTACAATAATAATTGCGTTTCCATGAAAGCCCAAATGAAAGTACTGGAAGAAGAAGCGGCTGAAATTCAATTCTATAGCTCAGCCCTTCACAAAGAGATGAAAAAATCTCCAGAGCTCTATACTCTCAAAAGGCTGTCTGTTGTTTCCAAAAAAGCTATCATGCTGGAGGGTATATGAGCCTTGATCATGTAGTATATGGTAATATCACAATTGCAAATATCCTTTTTGCGATACTAGTTTTCTTCTTAGGCTTGATCATTGCCAAATTGATAACTACCTATCTGAGGCGCTCACTCAAGTCGAAGATGAATAAAGACCGTCTGGAACTGATCATCAAAATCGTCTATTATATGCTGATCTTGATCACTGTTGTCTGGGTATTATCATCCCTGGGCATTAAGTTGTCCGGTTTACTTGTTGCAGGTGGATTCCTGGGTATTATTGTTG
>JAVCCT010000167.1 GCA_030765325.1 Candidatus Stygibacter frigidus
AAATTTCATAATGGCTTATCTGTTTGTGAAATAGGGCATTATAAAATCGATGATTTTACTTTCAAAAGGTAACTATCCATATTTTAGTTACTTACAGCAAGTAGGAAATATCAGTGAATAAGTCAGATGTGCACCGCTAACGGTACTCCGGAAGTGGGGCGCAGATGACGATAGGGATTGGGTAGTTAAACTGACGTCCAGAAGTCACATCCGGAGTACCGTTCATAACTCCTGACTTGGCTGGGGAGGCGGGATTCAAAAATTGTAAAGGGTAAGGATAATAGGATTTGAACGTATTTCGGGCAGGACTTCTGGGATCCGGCAGGGGGTGGGTAAATTGAACTGTCATCCAGAAGTCACATCCGGAGTACCGTTCATAACTTCTGATTTGGCTGGGTGGATTTAAGCTGTCGTTCTTAGTCAATCTGGTGAGTACATCATCTTAATTCAGAACTAAGTTGGGATTTTTTACTTGCCAGAGTAAATGTATATTAGGAGTGTGCAATCGGTATCTAAATGAAGGAAGAATAATGAGAAGAGTATTATTGATATTGGTGCTGATAGCTTTGGGGGGTATGTTATACTCAACGAGCAATTTTGAAAAATACTATGAGTCTATCCAGAAACGTCAAGACCTTTTTTGGGGAATTGGGGAAGCTGAAAGTCAGTCAGAAGCGAGTGAGATATGTCGAAATGAACTGGCAAAATTCATCAGTACCTGGTATTTAGCAGAAATTGGTTTGGAGAAACAGATAAGTTATGGTAATCGAGATAAATATGAGAGGATGGTGAGAGTCTGGCTGAGCACTATGATGGCAGACATTAATATAGAGCAGAGTAACGATAAAGATCATCAGGAAATATGGACAATCAGCAAGGCGAGCGTAAATGACTATTATGACAAAAAGATGGAGGACATCAAGCTCAATATCAATCGGGGCAGGCAGGCTTTGGAACTCAATAAGCTGGGTATATTTTTTCGCTGCTTCTATGAGGCAATTGTGGAGATTGATCTGCTGGCAGGGAAGGAAGTAATAATAGATGATCAGGTGTGGGATGCTGATGCTTTGATCGCTGGTATCACCAAAGTCGTGGAAAATATGGGAATAAAGTTAGTGGGTAATAGTTATGAAGCCGGTAATAGAAGACTCATTTGGCAGGTACTTTATGAAAGACGTCCCGTGAACGATATCAGGCTGGGAATTCTTACTGGTGAAGATTATAAATATTATTCAATATCTGATCGATATTTGCAGATAGATCTATTCGGTTATCAATATGCAGAAATAGATAATATAAATTTCAAGATCGATATTCAGGATAGTGCTACTCATGCCTGGGGCAAAGTAATTAACGAATTAAGCAACATAACAGGCATGAACGGATATGAAGCATATAGGACTATCCCCTTGCGTAAAGTGGAATATGAAGAATCTAACTGGAAGGATGTGCGGCTGCCAGTAACCGATGACGAAGCTGAATTAGAGAACAGGCTCAGGGTAATACTGGCAAGTATAGAGACAGATAGTGGGTCTGACAGTGAGATATTTTCATCAGAACAGGTGCAGCAGCAATTCATTTGTCTGCAGCAAAAGCTGAAACTTAGTAATATGGTAGTGGAACCCGGAGTGAAAAGATATGAATATGGTGATAGGAGTATGTGGCGCGGCTTTGACGTTCAGGTGCAATATGCCAGCGGTCTGCAGACTATGACGAATCTGGTATTGACTACTGATAGTGAGGATAAGATCAGTGGCGTGTGGCTGGGAATGAAACCTTTGGATTTCAGGCTGATAAATAGAAAGATTGAAAGTCAACCTGATACAAATAAATTATTATCCACGGTGGAATTGATCGAAGAGCAATATACTGAAGCGATATGCGGAGAGCAACTGACAATTGATGGCTATCCTGAAAGCCCTTCTGACGGCTGGTATTGGGTTGAATTAGAGGATATTAATGTGGATGTTATGGAAAATGGAGTGGTTTATAATTACCGATTGATCATATCTGGAGCAGAACGCAGTTGGGAATTTGATTTAAAAGGGATAAAGGATTAAGATAATAATGTCACGAGTGAAGATATTATCAGAAGAAGTAAGCAACCGGATAGCAGCGGGGGAAGTGATCGAGCGCCCTGCATCTGTGGTCAAAGAACTGGTGGAGAATTCATTGGATGCTGGAGCTGACGAGATCACCGTAATAATAGAAAATGGTGGTAAAAAACTTATCAAGGTAATTGATAATGGGATTGGCATGAGCGAAGATGATGCACTCACTGCCTTTGAAAGACACGCCACCAGTAAGATAAGGACGGTGAGTGATATATTCAGCATTGCAACTTTGGGGTTCAGGGGTGAAGCTCTGCCCAGTATTTCCTCAGTGAGCCAAATGACTTTGATCACGCGGGAAAAGGATAGTGAGATCGCTACTCAAGTTGATTTTAAGGGTGGCAAACTTACTAATATAAGCAAAGTTTCGGCAAATCCCGGGACTTCGATCGAGATCAGGAACCTTTTTTCCAATGTGCCTGCCAGAAAGAAGTTCCTTAAAACTGATCCCGTGGAATATAAGCACATCCTGCAATATATCCATTATCAGTCACTTGTGCATTATAAGACGGGATTCATATTCATCGTAAATGGCAAGGAAAAGCTTAATTATCCGATTGCGGGGGATCAGGACGAGAGGATCCGGCTTGTGCTGGGTAAGAAGTTCTTTAGCAGCAACCGCATGAGTATAGATGAAAGCCGGGGCGGAATGAGACTTCATGGCTATATAAGCGGATTGGAAGAACCGGAAGCTATATATGATCAGCATTATATATTTGTGAATGGCAGATATATAAAGGACAGGATCATTTCTCATAGTATTAATAGTGCCTACGAACCCTTTATAAAGAAATTCCGTATGTTCCATCACGGTAAATTACCTCCCTATATTCTGTTTTTGGATATTGATCCAGCCTCAGTGGATTATAATGTCCATCCCGCCAAGCTGGAGATCAGATTTCGAGATTCAGGAACAGTGCATCAATTTATCAAGACAGTTCTAAGCAATAAACTGATGTCTTATGAAGAGGCAAAATATAGCGAGATCAAGCGGAAGCTGCAATCCACTGCTGCCCAGGAAGACGGCATCAGGGATTTTGAAAGCAGGATCTATAATCGTAAAGCGGATAAGCGGCGTTATGAGGAAGTGCGTAAAGACCTTTTGGACGTTTATCAGCCTGATATATTTAAGGGTGAACGCCGTGATGATGAGGAATTGCTGCATCAGATGCATGATGACAGCATCATGCGCAACCGGCGTGATATGCTGCCACAGGAAGAAGACATTGTTAATCCCTGGCAATTGCACCAGAGCTATATATTTGTGGCTACAGAAGATGGAGTGCTGGTGATCGATCAGCATGCTGCCCATGAAAGAGTGGTTTTTGAGAAGCTGATCCAAAGACTGCATGGTGCTCCCGCACAGAGCCAGAAATTGTTATTCCCGATTGTGGTGGAACTTCCTCCCTTTATGCAGTTAACTGTCCCACAGCTTATTGAATCTAACCTGTCAGAATTTGAGAAAGTGGGTTTTGTGATCAAGACCTTCAGTAATAATTCCATAGTAATTGATGAAATCCCGGTGGAATTAGAGAACTGGGATGGGGGAGAGATATTCCTGGAGATATTACGGAATCTGGAAGATGAATTGAGTGAGACAGAGGATTTCCGGGATGGTATGGCAAAATCAGTAGCCTGCAAATCAGCCATCAAAGCCGGCAGGAAAATGAGTCGTAAGGAGATGCTGGCACTTATCAACGATCTATTTGCCTGTGAAGTGCCTTTCTTTTGTCCTCATGGCAGACCAGCGATCATTAAGCTAACCCTGACAGAATTTGAAAAGAGATTTAAACGCATTGAAACCAGAAGTCAAAAGAAAAGATAATTATTATACAGGGTGCCACCGGGATTGGGAAAAGTCATTTAACCGAAAAACTGGCTGAGGAATTTGGAGCAGAGATCATTTCAGCAGATTCACGCCAGGTATATCGATACCTTGATATTGGCACTGCTAAGCCGGATAAAGCCACCCAGGAAAAGATTGGCTATCATTTAATCGATATAGTAAACCCTGATGAAATATATAATGCCGGGCTATTCTGCCAGGATGCCTGGGAAGCGGTGGACTCAATAATTAATAAGAAAAAAATCCCTTTTATGGCTGGTGGGACAGGTTTCTATATTTCGGCATTCCTGAAGGGACTGGCAGCGATCCCAGAGATCACAGATACTGCCCGTGACAAAGTTAGGGAAATGCTGCTATTCAAAAGTAATGATGAGATATTTTCCTATTTGATGGAAGTTGATCCAGAGGCTGGGAAAAAGATAGAGATGAATGATCAGCATAGAATTCAAAGGGCATTAGAGGTATTTGAAACTACTGGAAAGCCAATTTCCTGGTTTTGGTCACATCCGATAAAAAAAAATGATCTGGAAGTCCTGAATGTCCTGCTGATGCGGGATAGGGCAGAACTCTATAAACGTATAAATAAACGCATTGATTATATGCTGACAAATGGTCTGATTGAAGAAATCAGGTCATTATTGCAAAACGGCTATCATGAGGGCGATCCAGGTATGGTGTCGGTTGGATATAGAGAATTTTATCCCTGGCTGAGAGGAGAAATAAATTATTCTGAAGCAGTCGAATTTGCTAAGCAGCATTCCCGGAATTATGCCAAAAGACAATTGACATGGTATAGAAAACAAGATTTTGATTTGACAATCTCAATGGAAGACATTAATATATATAATATAAAAGAAGAAATAGCCAGGTTTCTGGGAAAAGGAGAATAAGTTGGTTGCGATTGTAAATGGTATCAGGATCACAAAAGAGCAATTGAGAAAAGAGAAATACTTTGTCAGCCTTAGGGATGTTGATCTTGATCAGGAAGGAATATTCAAGCAGGCGTTAAGGAACTTAATTGATGCCGCTATCATTTTAGAACAATCCCAAAAAGAGCTTTTGGACGTGAAAGAATGTGAAATTGATGAAGCATTGGTTGACTTCCTTTCATATTTCTCTTGTGAAGAAAATTATAAAAACAAATTGGAAGAAATCGCGATTACAGAAGATGAATTACGAGAGCGTCTGGAACAGCACGTGAGAGTAGGTAAATTCCTGGCAGGCAAGTTTGAATGCAAGGATAATGCCTGTGAAGAAAGACTATATCGCTTTTTTGAGTCTAATCGTGAATTATTTACCTCTGATGTAAAAATAAGATTAAGCCATATATTGATCAAGGGAGACTGCGAAGAAGCCAGGCAATGTGCGCAAGGAATTAAAGAAAAGCTGCATTCTCCGGAAGATTTTGAAAGAATAGCAGCAACCGTTTCTAAATGCCCCAGCAGCAGCCAATATGGTGATCTGGGTTATCTGCTTCCGGGAGAATTGATCCCTGAGCTTGATGAGGTTGCCTTTAAAATGAAACCAGGTGAGATAAGTGATGTGATCAAGACTTCTTTTGGATTTCATATATTACTGCTTACGGAATTAATCCCTGGTAAAAAGCTTGAATTTGATGAGGTGAGAGAATTTTTGAGTGACTATCATCAGAATGCCATGATGGAAATGAATGTTGAGAAATATTTGAATGAATTAAGAAAGAAAGCCGATATCAAGATACTATAAAAAAAAATATATCATAAAGATTCCCCTTTTTCCTTTACAAATGGAAGAAGGGGATTTTTTTTAATACCAGTAATGGTGGGAGATAATATATATGAGAAAATTATGTGTTAAATTAGACAGGATAGCAGGATTAAGGCAATTGAGAGATTCATTAGAGCCTGATCCCGTGGCAGCTGCAGTGGTCTGTGAACTTAATGGTGCTGATAGCGTATCAGTTCGCTTAACATCCGAGCAATCCTCGATACAACCCCGGGATATCAAGCTGCTCAGGCAAATGGTGCAGACTCAATTAAACCTGGAAATACCCAACAGGCAGGATTACCTTACTATGGCGCTGAAGTATAAACCAGATATGCTGACCATTATTCCCGCTTACAAGGATGGAAGTGTGATGCATAATGGTATCAAGATCAATCGCAATCTGCAGGAAACAGTGGATGAATTGAGAAAGAGCGGCATGAATATCTGTCTGCTTCTTGATCCCGATCCTATGCAGATCAAGCAGGCAATTAAGCTGGATATTCAGGCAATTGAAATTTGCATTGGTAATTATGCTCTATTAAAAGACAAAACTGAAATCAGCAAAGAGCTTATTAATATCAGAAAGTCTGCTGAATTGATCCATCAATCACAATTTACATGTGCTGTAGGGCATGGACTTGATTATCAGAATATCAAAGAACTGGTGAAGATAAATGAGATCAGGGAATTCAGAATAGGTTACGCTTTGATTGCCAGATCAATATTTACGGGATTAGATAAGGCAATTAGAGATCTAAGAAAGATGATCGATTAATAAAAAAAGGGCAGATTGATCTGCCCTTTTTTAATATCTAATCACCAATAATTTTTACGAGTAGTCGTTTTTTCCTTTTACCATCAAACTCACCATAAAATATCTGTTCCCAGGGTCCAAAATCAAGTTTGCCTTCTGTGATAGCCACCACCACTTCTCTACCCATAATAGTGCGTTTAAGATGAGCATCAGCATTATCTTCAAAGCCATTATGAGCGTACTGGGAATAGGGCTTTTCTGGAGCAAGCTTTTCCAGCCACTTTTCAAAATCAGCATGCAGTCCACTTTCATCATCATTAATGAACACACTTGCAGTGATATGCATGGCATTAACCAGGCATAATCCTTCTTTGATACCGCTTTCCAGTAGACAGGTATTTACATCAGGTGTGATATTGATCAGCATTCGTCTTTGAGGTATATTGAACCAGAGTTCTTTTCTGTATGATTTCATCTTACTTTGCCTCTATCACAATATTATCAAACCATGAATTCAGATCACTGATAAGCGTTTTATCAAGTTTCTTTTCAATATCGATGAATACGCGAGCTCGTGCTTCTTCGAGAGATACTGATCCAGCACGACCGGAAGGATTAAGGCTGAGAATTATATTTCCATCAAGCTGAGTAAGATTCAAAGACATATCCCAGCGATAAAATACCGTATTATCATCTCGCTGAAGATCTGTGGGCGACATATTAATGGAGCCTTTTACAGATATAAATCCGTCACTTTTCACTATTTGAAAACCTGTCCCAGTAATAATCCTTTTCATAATACTTGCAATTCTATCATCTTCATCTCCATCAATATTTAATGAAAATGTAATATCTCTGGCAGTTTTGATGTAATTATTCTTAATTGAATTCTTATCATATTTAACCTCAAACATTGAACTCATCTGCGGTGAGATTATCCTGTACTGACGTAGCAGGTCTTCATTTTTCTGAGTAATCATCCAGGCAGCACCATAAAAGGCATAAATATCCAGAGGATCATTAAGCTCCCGGGTTTTATTCTGATAATAAATTATCTGATCGCTGTTGGCTGAAATCATTTCCTCATAAATACCGCCAGTTTCAAAACGGTTAAGATAGGCAATTGTGTGCACCTTGGCTTTATCATCAGTATAAGATTCTCCAAATTGCATATTAATGAGGGCTTCATTAGAGGTAAGAGTCACGTTTTTTGTGTTTCTGGTAAAATCATCTGTAGTGGTCACGCTGTTTTTGGTAAGCTCTTCATATCTTTTTTCCATAGTCTCACTGGCAGATACTTCTGTACGGAATATGCGAGAAATCTTTGCTGCTGCATCTTTTTCTGCATCAGAACGTGAAAATCCTGATCCGATCGCTGTGATATATTGAGTATTGGGATATTTATATTCAGGATTATCAAGCCAGTCAGGACGCGGAGCACGTTTAATGGCTTTATTACTGGCGCAGGAAAATAGCATTAATAGTACTGTGATTATAACTATATATTTTTTCATATTTCCTCTCTTATTGCAGGCAGAAAGATTCCAGAATATTGATTCCTTCTCCTGTAATTTGTACTGTACCTTTATCATCTGTATAGATCACATTCCCGTATTTATCAAGGTATTGGATTTCCACTCTGTGTTCACCCGGGGGTAAATGTATTTCCGCTATATGCGCCAGCTGGGGGAAATAATGCGAAATACGAAGGTCAGCCTGCTCAGTTGCAGACATTGCCATATCAGCCCCAAAATTCAAGATAGAGGATAATAGTTCATTATTTGCCTGCTTTTCAATCTTATCTTTACCTTTTTTAGCCAATAAACCCTTTGAAACTGTGCGGATAATAGTTTTTAGATAGATAAGGTCTTTTTTAAATTCAAAAGTGCTGGTTGCCACATTATCAAGGTTTTCCAGTAATGCAGTCTTATATCTTTTGCCATCCACCATTATTCTGATATTATTGATCATAGAAGGTCTGCTTTGCATTACAGGTATCTGAAATTTAAAGAACAGATTATCGGTAACATCCTCCCAGTAAAACATATCAAAGTAATCAGTTACTTTTTCACCTGAAAGTTTCTCTTTGCTGGTACCAATAAAGATATAGTCATTCCAGGTGCGTATCCACCAGGTGCGAGAGCGTTTTTCAGGAGATTTACCTGTGAAGCAGAATAGATTTAATCTGCCTTCAGCATCTTGATCAAGACTCACTGAGAGATCAGGTTTGGCAAAATTATATATATCAGATTGAGATTCCCAGGCTTCATTAAATTTATTCATGTCTATGCGTACATCATCCCAGTCTTCTGCAGAACGATAGAGTAGCATACTAATATATCTTGCCATAGCCGAATTATAAAATTTGTTTTCAACCTTCTTTTCGATTTTTGCTTCTTTGGGTGCTTTCAGTTTTGAGTTTTGATCTGCATATTTATCTTCCAGCACAGCCAGCTTGCCATTTACTTTTCTCACTTCCACAAAAGCATCTTCAGCATCATTAAGATTTATATAATTGAGCGCTTTAAAGATATTAAGGTAAATATCCTCATAATCTTCACCACTATAATCCATGGCATTATCATTAAGTGCCATAGAAAGTGTTGCTTTGGAAATGCTCTTTGTGTAAAGCTCTTCTATTGCTCTTTCGGCTTTCGTAAGGAATTCATTGCTTAACTGGTAATCACCATTAAAATGATACAGCATTCCCAGATCAAGATAATACATCACTCTGTCTTTGAGTTTATACACATCTTCTTTGGCTTTGATCACTGAGTTGATCGCTGCGGGATAATTGCCTTTATATACTTTTTGAGTGGTTTCCTCAAAAAAGACGTTATTGGTGGATACATAAGAGCATCCCACAAATAGAAGAGCAAGGGTAGTGCTGATTAGAGCTGCTTGCAATACTCTCATTACTTTAGAACTTGACTTTTTTGTGATAGATAAGCTTATTTTTGGGTAATGTTTCCAGCCAGACCTTTTCATTAGTTTCGATATTCACCAGTTCCAGATCTACCTGATAGGTAATAACCTGCTGATTCTCCACTACATCACGCAGGGATTTAATGCTTCCCATCAGCATATAATCTGCTGCTGTCTCATTCGCCAGGGCTTTCACGGTTTCATCAGAAGCATAACTTTGCTGATCATTCCTTTCTTCCCTGATATATGTACGCTCATTCTTTGCGGATACAAATTTCACCTTTCCGCTATTGGTTAATTCGCGTTCAATATCTTTCATAAAGATATCAGTTTCAATATGTTCGTCAGATAGATTGGCAATTTTACCCAGGATGATCCGTGGTGCTCTATCTTCTTCATTTCTGAAATTAGGCAGCCATCCTGATGAAAGCATGCTCATGATCATCTGTTGAGATACATCTCTGCTATCTGTAGCATTCCACCTTCCAGAAAGATCAGGTATCTCATCATCACTCACTCGTGTTACTTTTGTATTCTGACTGGCACAGCTGCTGAGCAGGATCAATGCTATTGTTAGAATTGACAGGAATAGAACTTTTTTCATAAATCCTCCCAATAAAAAGTACGGGATATGGTACTCAGACCCCGTATCGTTTTATTATATTATTGGGTTTTTCCGATTTCGTAACCCTTATCTATTGCCGCAAGATTCATATCATAAAGTTCTGGCGCTTTTGCCTTCAAAGGTGCAATCGATTTCAGCATTGTTTCTTTCTGAACTAATCCAGTTTTTCCCATTACAACACCAATTGCAACCATGTTCATAACCTTAAGGTTACCGATTTCTTTAGCGATACTTGTCATGGGAGCAGAAACGATATTAATATCTGTGCGATCAATTCCATTAGGACACATATCTTCATTATAAATCAACAGTCCACCAGGAGTGATCATAGGTCCAAACTTATCAATTGAAGGCTGGTTAAGCGCCACAACGATGTCCGGATGAGCTACTACTGGAGAACCGACTGGTTTATCTGAGATCACGGTAGAAACATTAGCTGTTCCACCACGCATCTCTGGTCCATAAGAAGGGAGCCAGGATACATTTTTGCCTTCATTCATACCTGCTTTCACCAGGAACTTACCTATTGTCAAAGCTCCCTGTCCACCAAATCCTGCACATATCATCTCAGTTTTCATGCTATGCCTCCTCTTTGCCATTATCACGGAAATTCTGGATTTTAAAGAAAGGTAACATCTTTTCGCGTGCCCAGTCCCGGGATTCAATGGCATCAAGTCCCCAGTTAGTGGGGCAGGTGGAGATAAATTCGATGAAAGTGAAACCACGTTCTTCTTTATTATAGGTTAATGCCTTAGTTACTGCTTTTTTTGCTTTCATAATATCAGCAGGAGATAGGAGGCTCACTCTTTCAATAAAAAAAGGTGCTTGCAAAGTGTTCAGAAGTTCACATACTCTGATGGGATAGCCAATATCATCCACATCACGTCCATAAGGGGAGGTAGTGGTTTTCATGTCAGGAAGTGTAGTTGGAGCCATCTGACCACCTGTCATGCCATAAATAGCATTATTTACGAAGAAAACACTAAAATGTTCACCTCGATTAGCGGCATGAACTATTTCCGCTGTTCCAATAGCAGCCAGATCTCCATCTCCCTGATAGGTAAATACATGCATATCAGGACGGGCACGTTTCATTCCGGTTGCCAGAGCCGGAGCTCTACCATGCGCAGCTTCCTGCATATCAAAATTAAAGAACTTATAGGCAAACACTGAGCAGCCCACAGGAGCTACACCCATCATCTGATTACGCATGCCAAGTTCATCAATGGCTTCGGCTATCAATCTATGTGCTACCCCGTGCAAACAGCCCGGGCAGTATGTAAAATTAAGGTCGGTCAGTGTATTTGGTCTTGTTGCGATGACTTGCATTATTTCGCCTCCTTAAGACACTCTTCTATTTTGGCTTTCACTTCATCGGTGGAGAATAATATTCCCCCAACCTTGCCCATGAATTCCACTGGTACTTTGCCATTAACGGCTATCTTCACATCCTGAACCATCTGTCCCAGATTCAATTCAAATACGACTACCTTTTTCACTTTGGGTCCCACTGCTTTATATACTGCATCATAGGGATAGGGCCACACTGTGATGGGGCGAACCAGTCCGACATTATGACCAGCATCATTAAGCTCATCAACTGCTGACTTGCAGATGCGTGAAGCAGTACCAAATGCTACTACAAGTATCTCATTATCAGCATTGATATTATAATCTTCCCAACGCTGCTCATTAGCCGTTATCTTGTCATATTTCTCACCCAGCTTGATCACATGCTGTTCAAGCACTACAGGGTCTATTTCCAAAGAGTTGATCTCATGGTGATGATGATTAGGTTCATCTTCATTCGGACAGCAGCACCAGTCAAGATGTTGATTATCAAGCACTTTCAGTTCTGCTTCAGTCTTAGCTGGCTGAAATTCTACAGGTTCCATCATCTGACCCAGTAAACCATCTGCCAGAATAATTACCGGATTACGGTATTTATCAGCCAGATCAAAAGCCAGAGCTGCCATATCAGCAAATTCCTGTACCGTACTCGGTGCCAGTGCAATTGTGTAATAATCACCATTTCCACCACCACGGGTAGCTTGAAAATAATCTCCCTGAGCTGGCTGAATATCACCAAGACCTGGTCCACCACGCTGCACGTTTACGATCACCGCTGGAAGATTTGCTCCGGCAAGATAGGAAATACCTTCCTGCTTAAGAGCTATTCCAGGAGAAGATGAAGATGTCATCGCTCTTCTGCCGCAACCTGCTGCGCCATACACCATATTTATAGCTGCTATTTCACTTTCTGCCTGCACAAATACACCATTAGCTTTCGGCATCATGCGCGCCATATATTCTATTAATTCACTTTGCGGGGTTATCGGGTAGGCAAAATATAACCTGCATCCTGCTCTGATAGCTGCTTCTGCTACTGCTTCATTGCCCTTCATTAATACTTTCTCTGCCATCATTCCTCCAATTATTTCTCTATGGTTATTGCCACGTCGGGGCAGGTAGTATAACACATCTTGCAGGCTATGCAAGCTTCCTGGTCAAAACATTCAGCATAATGATAACCTTTTTTGTTAATATTCTCGGAAAACCGGATGATCTTCTTAGGGCACGCTGCTATGCATAACCCGCAACCCTTACAATATTTAGGATCGACTGTCATTCTCGCCATAAATATCTCCTTTTACTTTTTTTTCTTCTTTATACTAAGAATTCTCCCGCTTTGGTTTATGTCAAAGACTTTCTCCAGTTTTCCACTATAAA
>JAVCCT010000061.1 GCA_030765325.1 Candidatus Stygibacter frigidus
AAATATTCCCTACGGGAAAAATGTCAATTCCCTGAAATTGACAAATATGATGAATATGTGCACTTTTTGACAGAAAAATACGCAAATCTGCAATGATATCAATTACTTAGGTTGAACAGTCTCACCTTGCGAATGGTTGATAGACCTTCGCAATGGCAGATTTAACTTTTCTTTAAAGCACAGGAATTCCCTTGATTTAAAACTCTACCATAAATGTACACATTAAAGCTTGCAAAAAGTTATAATATATGCATATCTAAGTTAATATATAGTACATAAACCACCTATCAGGTGCCCTTAAGGCAGCATTAAGTTTGAAAGGGAAGTAACAGTGGTATATTAAAACGATATGATAAAGATTTAAAAAACCAGAAATATGAAAGATAACAGAGAAAAGCTTGACGTAGGTAGAGATAGAGTTAAAATTTGAAATATAAAAATTGAGAGCGGGGGAAGATGAACAGTAATCGCATGATCAATATATCATTATTAATAATAGTTTTGGCGATATTAGTTTATATGCTGAGAGTACTAAAGGGTATTTTTATCCCTTTATCCTTTGCGGTATTTCTACAATTTATGTTTATACCTGTTTACCGTGGGTTGGAAAAGCGCAGAGTGCCGATCTGGGTGATCAATGTCTTGCTGGTAGTATTTGTATTGGGAATATTTTTTGGTTTAGGATCAGTGGTATTTGCCAGTGCGAATTCTTTTATAAAGGATTTCCCAAAATATGAGCTAAAGATTCAGGAGTTATTCCAATCAGCAATAATACACTTTGAGATTCCGATGGAAGATGTGAGATCTTATATCAATAATCGGGTAAACTGGGTGCAGATATTTGACCGATTATCAATATCAAAGGTGATCTCGAGCTCAATGGGCACCTTTCTTGATTTCATTACGAAGCTGTTATTGACGACGATATTTTTATTATTTTTACTGGCTGAGCGCAGCAGTTTTGATGAAAGGCTTAAGCAAGTATTATCGGAGAAAGACATTAAAAGAAATCGGGATACTTTGAAGGATATAGAAAATTCCATAAAAGGGTATATTATCAATAAGACGATCATAAGTGTTATAACGTCGCTAGTTTCGATGCTATGGTTAAGTATATTTGGAGTAGATTTTGCGATAATCTCCGGACTTTTGATCTTTATTCTTAATTATATCCCGAATTTTGGTTCGATTGTGGCTACCTCATTTCCGATTATGGTCTGCTTTTTCCAGTTTGGATTTAACCTAAAACTGCTGGTTGTTGCTACTCTCATGATAATGACTCAGGTAGTGATGGGAAATATTATTGAACCGCGATTTATGGGGTCAAGATTGAAGATATCTCCACTGGTGATCTTGATTTCATTGATATTCTGGTATTGGGTTTGGGGTCCTATTGGGATGGTACTTGCTGTACCAATTATTTCTACAATAAATATAATATTGAAGCAGTTTGATTCCATGAAGATATTATCGGCATTAGTGGCAACGGAGCAACCTAATTTACGGGGAAGAACAAAAGGAGAGGATCAATAACGATGGCTTTGAGAATAAAAGAAATATCAGCAGGCAGCTGGGCAGACGATTTTGGCATATTACCTGGAGAGCGGATTGTATCTATAAATGGTCATCCAGTCACAGATTTTCTGGATTTGGGATTTTATGGTGGAGACGAGAAGCTGAAGGTTGAAATAGAGCGATTAGATGGCAGTGACAAGATATTTGTTATCAAAGAAAGCTGGCAGAAACCTTTGGGAATTATTGCCGTTGATCATGTGTGCCGGCAATGCGTGAATAATTGCATATTCTGTTTTATAGATCAGATGCCGGATAATTTGAGAGAATCGCTGTATATCAAAGATGATGACACCTGTTTTTCATTTTATTATGGGAATTTTATTACGCTTACTAATCTCACAGATTGGGATTACCGCAAGATTATTGAGCAATATTTGAGTCCTTTGTATATTTCCGTGCACACTACAAATCCTGAGTTGCATAAAAAGATGCTGGGCTATAAGCGGGATTTTGATATTATGGAAAAGTTGAAATTTCTGGTAAAAAATGACATTGCCTTTCATACGCAGATAGTTGTGGTGCCCGGATATAATGATGGTGAGGAACTCCAGCGCAGTCTTAGGGATCTGGATAACATGGGTTTTAACTGCATCAGCATCGGGATAGTGCCAGTGGGACTGACAAAATACCGCAACAATCTTCCGCTAATGCGGGTAGTTAATGCTCAGGAAGCGGAGCAATTACTGGAAATATCTGCCAGATATAAAAGAACCTGGTGTTCTGATGAAATCTATATCAAAGCAGGTAAAGAAATCCCTGAGGCAGAATTTTATGAAGATTTTGAGCAGCTTGAAAATGGGATCGGGATGATCAGGATGCTTTTGATGAATTGGCAGGAGGAAAAGCAGTATTTCCTGAAGGACGTGGAAAAAATTGAGCAGAGACTGGTATTTGTAACTGGTAAGCTGGCGGCAGAATATATTCAGAAAATAGCTGATGAGATCAATACTGTGATCCCAGATAAGGCGAGAGTGCAGGCAATTCGCAATGATTTTTTTGGTGAGGATGTCACGGTTGCCGGTTTATTGACCTGGCAGGATATTGAGCAGCAACTGGAGCTTGCTGATAATGAAATAGCTGTGTTTGCCAGTAATACTTTAAATTCTGAACGGGTTAGTATCGATGGATATACTGCGGAACTAATAGCTGCCAGATTAGGTGGCAGGATAATGATCATAGATGAGCAGTTTCAGGAGTGGGAGATTGTGGAAACTTAGTATTATAAAAGGTGGAAGTCGCTGAAGCGACTGGTCTGGGTTGTAGATGCTGACTGATCACCTGAATGAATTCAGGTGTTAATAAGAGTGGGTGGAAGTGATACTGGGAAATGGGTGAAGCGACTGGGCTGGATAGTCTTGGGGAGGCGTGATAGTCCACCCAAATGAATTTGGGTGTTAATGAGAATGGGTGATAGTGGAATCTGAGTGATGAATCAGGGAAGTCGCTGAAGCGATTGGTCTGGGTTGTAGATGCTGACAGATCACCTGAATGAATTCAGGTGCTAATGAGATTGGGTGGAAGTGATACTGGGAAGTTGGTGAAGCGACTGGGCTGGGTAGTTTTGGGGAGGCGTGATAGTCCACCCAAATGAATTTGGGTGTTAATGAGAGTGGGAGATTGTGGTGTCAGAGAATTTTCAATCTCATTAACCACTAATTTCAATTAGTGGATAGGAGATAAGTAAACTACGATCAGGAGTGGCTTCAGCCACTTTCGCTAATTTAGGAGGAAGTGATGCCAGTTCATTCATTAAAATTGTGTTGGGTACACGTTATCTGGGGTACCAAAAAGAGATTTGGTTATTTTTCTTCTACAAAACTAAAAATGAAGTGTCTGGAGATAATTAAAGAGATTTGTTCTGATAATAGTATTTATCTAAAAACCTGCTATATCAATCCCGAACATGTACACCTTCTTGTAGATATGTCAGCCGAAATCTCTATTAGCAAGATGCTCAAATTAATCAAAGGGATATCATCAAGGAGACTGAATGAAGAAATGCAAGGGAAATTTGAATGGGCAAGAGGTTATGCGGCATTTTCGGTATCGGCTGGAAATGTTGATGGAGTAGTCAAATATATCAATAATCAAAGTGAGCATCACCGGAAGATGAGTTTCCAAGATGAATGGGAGAAATACATAGGACATTATCTTGAGGCAAAGGAGAAATATCAACCTGGGCGTGGGAAAGTCTCTGAAGCGACTGATCAAGCTGTACATCGTGATACCTGACCACCTGAATGAATTCAGGTGTTAATGAGAGGGGGTTAATGGAGATTGATAGGGGTGGGGAGATTACGGCATGACGGGGTGATATAACTGATGATTAATGTGAGGAATCAGTATAAAATATGCAGGAAAATAATAAATAATAAATAAAATAATTTTGCAACTTGACAACATAATATGGGGCTACATTTGTTACCTCAAAATAACATGGAGGTTGTCTTATGACAATGAATGCTTTTTTGGATATGATCAAAGCCAAAAATCCAAATCAGCCTGAATTTCATCAGGCCGTAACGGAAGTAGTTGAGAGTATCTGGGATTTTGCTGAAGCAAACCCTGCTTACAAGGATGCAGCCATTCTTGAGAGAATTTGTGAACCAGAACGTACAATTATGTTTAGAGTTGCATGGGTAGATGACAACAACAAAGTACAGGTAAACAAAGGTTACCGGGTAGAATTCAATAGCGCAATCGGACCTTATAAAGGTGGACTTCGTTTTCATCCATCAGTGAATCTTTCG
>JAVCCT010000378.1 GCA_030765325.1 Candidatus Stygibacter frigidus
CAGGAATAATCAGGGGTCATGCTCTGATGATAGATGGATTCATTTCGTTATTGCGAAATGAATTCCACACACTAAAACCCATAAAGGTGGTATCAACAGGCGGAATTGCTAAGTTAGTTTCAAGTTACTCGGAATTAATTGAAGTTGTGGATGAGACTTTAACACTGGACGGGCTGGCATTGATTTGTGATCGGGTGGAGCCCTGAACCGGTATTAGAATCAGGTTGAGAAGCAATAGAGGTATGTTATATACCCCTTAAACTGGGAAAAGGTGTGGAATTTTTGATAGATCAAAGCAAAAAAATACAGATTAAGTCAAGTCAGTTTACAAGCTGGCTTTTGATCATATTTGCCTTAGTAATCACAGGCAGCATTCAAGGTAATACATTTCCGATTAAATACTATTTAAAAGGTTCACCCAAAATAGAAGATTGTGAAATTGATATTTTGAAGATACCAAAAGGTATGAGCATGGTGCGCAATCAGGCAATAATCTTCCGTGAGATGAAAACCCGCACAGATGTTGAAGTAGATATTGAAAAGAAAATAGTTTATCTGATGGTAAGCTGGGGCTTGATCAAGGGCATCTACCCACCCTGTGCCATGAGTTATCAGGCATATTATGATCAGAATTTTCGGAAAACATTTCGCTCAGAGCTTTTTGACAACAGCAAAGAACTGCTGGCAGAAAAAGAGCGCAGCAACAATCAGGGATTGTTAGGCGAAATAACCTTCAACTTACCGGCTGGAGCACGAAAATCCAAGATAGTGAGAGGATTGCTGGGAAATCAGGCAGGAAGCCTGAGCCTTGATGGTAGCGAGAAGATCACCATTGGCGGCAGCAGCAGCAAAAGTAACCGGACTGCTGATGAATCCGGCAGCAACCGTGATTTTAATCTCACCATGAAGCAGGATCTGGTTGCGCGGCTTCGGGGAATGATCGGTGAAAAGATCCATGTGAACGTAAGCCATCAATCCAGTAGTGATGACAGCTTTAATTCAAAGCAAGATGTGGTAGAAATGAGTTATGAAGGTACAGAAGATGAAGTGATCAAAAGCATTGAGGGTGGAAATATTGCCCTTTCATTGACCGGATCACAATACATAAGTTATTCAGCCTCATCAGAGGGTCTTTTCGGCGTGAAAACTGAAATGGAGTTTGGGAATCTTCATGTAACCGCTATCCTGGGTAAGGACGAAGCCCAAAAAGATCAGCAGACCTGGAATGGCAGCTCTAAATCAGATTCCATGAGCTATGTGAGTGAAGGATACGAATTACGCAAGTTCTATTATATCACTGACCCTACAACTTTATTCAGCTTATATGGCGATCCAGGAGATATAGAAGTAGCTGGAGTAGATTATCCCGCAGGATGGGAAGGCAATGCAATCCGCACAAATGGTGGCAGATGGATCATGAAGTCAGGCTCTGATGCACTGCTTCCTTTACCTGGAACCCTGCGGGTGTATTTAGATGACGGAACCAGTACTAATGAAACTGTTACTATAGATGGACTAAATATCTATGATGACAATGATACTGGCACTTATAGTTTTAGTCAGTTAATTGAGGGAACTGATTTCACATTTGATTATGATTCAGGAATTCTATATATCAATCGGTCAATGACCAGAACTTATGCCATTGGAGTCACTTATCAATTGCCGGATGGAACAGAAGTGGGTCACAGTACAGCAGAATATAACCCCATTGAAGTAAAGATCCTCAAGCAAAGTAATCAGACCTTTGAAGAAAATCCTGAATACTGGAAACTTGAGGGAAGAAATATTTATAAATTTGATTCCAACTACCAGAGTGAAGGCTTTAACCTTTTCGTCTATGATGATCTTTCAGCAGATGGAACTCAAACCACTATTTGCCCGGCAGAATATTCTACCCCCTTACCTTCAGGATCGAGCTATAATGATTATCTGCGTCTCGATACTAATGGTGATGGTGTGGTGAATGGAGAAGATGAGACCATGTCACTAGCCTCAGGTTATCTCAGATTTGCTTTTTTGGAACCTTTCAGGGGTGTAGGAGATGGAATAATCTATGAGAAAGATCCGGTTTACGTGCAATATGATGAGATACACATGCATCTTTCCGTGAAGGGAAAAAGTAATCGTGATCAGGTTTCCCTTGAACAAATGAACCTTTTGCCGGGAAGCGTGAAGATAAAACTTGGTGAAGGTGCCACCCAGCGGGACTTAAAAGAAAATGTTGATTATATTGTGGATTACGAATTCGGTATTGTAACCTTTCTGGTTGCAGAAGCACGTGATCCTGACGCTGTTTTAAATATTACATTTAATTATAAACCTACTTTTGCCATAGATAGTAAAACTCTGGCAGGATTTCGAGCGGATTGGGATTATAATGATAATTTTAATATCGGGGCTACATTTGTTTATCAGGATGAACAGGTAAATGATGATCATCCCAAAATCGGTAATGAAAATAAAACATTGATCTTGAGTGCTGTTGATGGCAGGCTCGAATATGAACTGCCCTATCTAACCAAATTCATTGACTGGCTGCCGCTTATAGCTACAGATGAGGATTCACGGATAACTATCAGTGGTGAAGTTGCTATGAGTTTGCCAACAGTATATGGAAATCCTGATAATCCTGAGGAAGCATATCTTGATGATATGGAATCAATCCTGGAAACTTTTCCGCTCGGTGTTGTTCGCTCCGGGTGGTCACCAGCCTCAAAGCCCTATGACACATATCTGGGAAAAGCTCATCCTAATTGGTATAATGCCCAGAATATTTATCGCAAAGATGTATATGACCCTGAATCATTGACCAAAGATGAAGAAGATGAGGAAATTCAGGTTTTAGCATTAAAGCTCGACCCTCCAGATATACATAACCCCGGCGTAAATAATCGCTATTGGGGTGGATTAATGAAATTTGTTGGGAATCAATTGGATTTCTCTACCAAGAAGTTTCTGGAAGTACTGGTTAAAGTGGACAGCTTAAACCAGAATCAAGCGCCAGTGGTAATGCATATAGATATTGGAGATATAAACGAGGATTTTTACACTGATTTTGGTGGAGAAGGAGAGCTTAATACTGAGGATGGCAAAAATGGTGGAGTATCTGATGGTCAGCTTGATGTATATGGTGATGTTGATGAAGATATAGGTTTGGATGGAATCCCGGATGGAGAAGCAGGTGACGACCCTCAAGATAATTATAATTCTGATAAAGATGATGAGGGTGATTATCCCTTGATCAATGGAACAGAAGGCAATAAAAAGCTGGATACTGAAGATCTTGATAATAATGGAGAATTGAACGATTCGGATGTGTATTTTGAATATTCTGTTACCTTAAAGGATACCACCTTTCTGGAAAATGTCTATAATGGCTGGTATTTATACCGGATTCCAATTGATGATAGTGATTACTACCGGGAAGTTAGTAATAAGAATATCTCACCAGATCTGGAACGCATCAGTTTTGCCAGAATGTGGTTTGAAGTTGAAGAAGAAACCAGGGTCAAGATAATTAATGTCGATGTGATTGGAAATAAATGGGAATCAAATTATATCCGCGATGAGAATGAAAATATCATAAGTCAATATGACCTGGAGAACAACCGGGAAAAGATGCAGGTGGGTATTATCGATAATCAAAAAAATCTGCACTACACTCCCGCACCCGGTTCAGTCGTTAAGCAAAGTGGAGAAGAAACTCTTGAGCAGTCCCTATCAATAGATTACACTAACCTCCTGCCCGGACATCATGGACTGGTGCGTCAGAAATTCCAAGATTCCTATAATCTGCTGAATTATAACAAAATAAGATTCTGGATATATTCCGAAAAACCTCAAGGTGATACTTTTGATCAACCTCATGATCTGGTTATCAGGATCGGAGCAGATTCCACAAATTATTATGAGATAAATTATCCCCTGACTAGTATGGACTATTTAAGTGAGATGGATAAAGATGGCTGGATAAGTCTTGATCTTGATTTTGCTCAGTTAAATTATCTTAAGTCTCCTGATCTGAGTGACAGCACTTTCGTGGAAGTGGATAATTACTTTAGTTATTACTATAGTGGTAATATGCGGATTGAAAAACACAAAAATCCCACTTTAAGTAATATCAAAGAGGTAAGCCTGGGTGTGGAGAATAATGGTCCGGATCCCTATTCAGGTTTGCTATATTTTGATGATATTAGAGTAGCAGAACCTTATAATGATGTGGGATATGCCGCCAGAGGAACAGTGAACCTGCAAATGGCAGATTTTGGTTCAGTGGATGTTAATACTGAGTGGAAAACAGATAATTTCCAGAATAGCGCAACCCGCACAAAATCGATTCCCAATAGAGAAGAAATCCAGACCTTAAATATCAACAGCACCTTGAATCTACATAAATTCTTCCCAGCTCAATGGGGCTTCAATATACCCCTGGCACTTAGTCGTCAGCAAAGCCATAAAGTAGCCAGGTTCATGTATAATAGTGATATTTTGTGGGAATATCTTAATGAAGAAGATAAAAAACGGGAACAAACGGATTATTTGAAATACCGGGCAGATTTGACCCTGGGACTTAATAAATCACCAAATACAAGTTCAAAATTATGGAACGGATTTGTGGACAAAACCTTTAAGTCAACCTCGTTGTCCGGGTATATCGAAAAGAAATATGACGTGAAGCCTACAACTACTGATACCACCTTAACCTATCAGGTAAAACATACCTATAAGCTCAATATCCCCAAGGAGAAAGTAGGGCTTTCTCTTTTTAGTAATTATAAGCTCTATTTGATCCCTCAATCTTACAATAATTCCTTAACCTATAAAGCAGAAATGCCAGACGGCAGACGCTGGCGTTGGACTACTACCGGTGATAGTGCAAGATGGGAACCCCAAACCAATGTGATCAATGTGAAAACCCTGACAACTTCCTCTACTGTAAAATATGATCTTTTAAGCGATTTCAATGCAGATTACACCCTGAAAACTACCCGTGATATGCTGCTGGAAAAATATTTACAGGATTATAATATTGGAACTGAAAAAAATCGTGATCAAACTATTAATCTTGCTTATAATCCGAACTATCTTGCAAATATATTCAGTTACAACACCACTCTGAAAATTAAATATACTGATAAGACCAAAAAGACCTCCTATAATAGTGATGATGATGATTTCTATTATGAAGGTGGTGTTGATAGAGATTTTGGTACCCGATTGACCTTAAAAAACCATGATATAATGATGAATTTTGTCAATTGGGCCTGGAAGGATACTGGAACAGGGGCGGGGAAAACTTCTCCCCAGAAAGGCGAATCAGAAAAAGGGAATCAGAATCGCCAGGATAACGAAGAAAAAACCAGTGAAGAAAATATCAGTGGTATCAAGGTTGAAGAACCCATTGACTTGCCCCAGAAAGAAGCAGAAACTTCAATACCTGAAAAACTTGATAATACGACGCCTGATAAAAAAGAAGACGGAGAAAATAGCGAAGAAAAAAAAGCAGATGAAGAAGAAATCATTAAACCACGCATAAATATTGTAAAAGAATTTGTGAAATATATTGGCGGTCTTGAAAATCTTAGCATTGATTTTGATAATGGCTACAGCACAGATTTTGATGATAGGCTTGAACGCCCAACCTGGAAATACCAATTAGGATTCCCTCGTATTCTCACTGAAAAGGATACAGAAGATAGTACTGGAGCAAAAATTGATAAGGAAATCACCATGCGCCAGGACACCAATTCATTGAACATTTCCTCTGGATTCCCAATCTGGAAAAATCTGACCACCAGCGTGAGTTTCGACTGGCAGATCACCCAGAAATACACCAGTTCAACAACTCAGACAATCACTACTAATTTCCCCAATGTCCGAGTGACCTTAAGCGATTTTCAAAATCTGCTGGGGATTAGTGAGATATTAAAGAGCAGCTCACTTTCTTCAAGCTATTCATTAACTAAGAAACAGACCGGAATAGTTGACTGGATTGAACCAACATCAGAAGAGAATGCAATAAGTTTTAGCCCATTATTATCCTGGCAGGGAAACTGGGAGCAGGATATCACTTCTCGCATAAATTTAAATCATTCAACCTCGGAGACAATTCGATTTCAGGATCAGGGAAACATTGTCAATAATTCTACTAATCAGTCAGCATCAGTAGATTTGAGCTGGTCTTTCTCGGCAGAAAAGGGCTTGAAAATACCGTTGATGAAGAACCGATTTTATATAAAAAACGAAGCAACTTTGAGTATGAATGTATCTTATAGTAGAAGTCAAGGTACTAGAAAGGGTTATAATAATGAAGCAGAGAAAACTGATGACCAGATGAATTTCAGTGTTAGACCTCAGATTTCATATAATTTCTCCAAGGACATAACTGCTGGATTAAATAGTGAATATAAGATAAATAATAATAATAAAACTAATAATAAGCTGACTACTTTCAGTCTTTCCATGTGGGTGCAAATAGTATTCTAATTTAATGAGACTGTTCAACCTAAGTTCAGAACACCTGACCTCTAAAAACTAATTATTTTATTTAATTACACAATAGACAGTTATAATAGTATATAAAATTAAGATCAAGAAATATATCTGACACCAATATCGTAATTATTAGATTTAATGGTGTTAAGAAAGCGATTGCCATTAAAGCTTATACTTGCCGTTAATAAGGGAATTA
>JAVCCT010000236.1 GCA_030765325.1 Candidatus Stygibacter frigidus
ATACTATTCTCTATCGCTCCGGTACTGTAATTGATCATCACAGGTATTTTGCCGGACATCAAAGTTGCGATGACTGCCAGATGACATCCCGCCGACGTAGGTAGCATGATCCCCAGATATTTTCCCTCAATCCTGTCAAATCTGCCTTTAAATATCAGCGAAGCTATCAACATCAGATCATAAGTATAGGTCTTACCCGTCGCTGTATCGATAACAGCCGTCTTTTTTCCGTGAGTTTTTGCCATCTGTAAAAATTTAGCATGAAGCAACATAATTTTTCTCCCAATAACAACATTATTTAGTTCCGCAAAATTTTACGATCTCCCCTAATTATGTCAAGATTAATGAATTTCATTCAGAGAATTGAAGGCGGGAAGAGAGGTGAAGAAAGAATTGAACACTGATGCCACGGATTACGCGGATTAACACTGATAATGTAATGTAAGAAGATTTTAAGCAGCGAACAAGACGGACTATTTTTGCGTATCAAGGGCATCCATGCGCTGTTTGGGGGAGAAAATGAGGGTGGGAAGATGAGAGGGTGGGAAGGAAGATAATAATTTAAAATGTAAAATGTAAAATGTGAAGATGTGATGAAGGAAGGGATCGTTCGTTGAAATTAATATGGTGTTATTTCATAAGCAAAATAATATATTTAATGGAAGAAAGGATTTATGTGATATATTTTATTGACAGGAAGATAATATATATAGTAAATTTGTTTCGGATGGAGAAGGGAAACAATATCGGGGCGATATAGATATGGACGTATGGGTTAAATTATTAATATGAGTGGACTTGGGTTGAAGAAAATAAAAAGTTGGAGGTAAATGAAATATCTTGTAAGCTAATTATTTAGTGTAATTTTACTAAGACGGTATTTCAATCTTAAGCAAAGGATTGAGAAAAAAGTGCCATAAATAGTGACAGATAAATAATTGGTTTTTTTACAAGATAAATAGCTCTGACAAAGTGGGGAAAATGGTTAAAAGCGATGAGTCGCCACAAGCAGTCCGTGAAGAAATATATGGTAATAAATTAAGGGAGTTCAGTTTTTCACCAAAGGAAGAATTATTTTTTTCCGGCAGCAAGTATTTCACCCCTATCGTGATATTATTTATCAGGATCACCTCGATATTATTTATCCTGATGAGCACTTATGACATAATATTTTTACCATGGAATACCATCGGTGGGATGTTAACGCATTATATTCCTGGGGTTTTATTATATATATTATTTGAGATGAGTCATCTGAGGCGATTTACGATATCCGTAAACAGGCTTCATTTTGTGATCACCTTGAGTTTTATAATAGCGCTGCTTCATTTTGCCATGATCGCACCAGAGAGAGTTCAGCAGGTATATTTATTTGAAGCAGTATTATTAACGGTGCTTTATTACATAGCTCCGGGGAAGGATTTTTCTACAGCTTTGGCATTATCAATACTGCTGAGTATATTTATGATATTGATGATGCTAATCAACCACGTGAGATTTGATGACCGCTGGGTATTGAATTTATTATTTTTTCATCTCTTGATATTAGGAGGCTTGATGCTTACCTATATCGTTCAAGGGCTAATGAATAAAATGGTGAGGATCAGTCTGGAATTGAATTCACAGAATTCGGCATTTCAGCATTTGAAGGAAGAATTTTGCAATACTCTTGATGGACTTACGCTGGGACTACTATTGCTTGATAGCGAAGGTAATATACTGGTTTATAATGAGCAGTTCATGGAATTAAGCGGAGCTCGTGAAATAGCAGATAAGCGTAACATCAGCGAATTGAGTTTTTTTCAAACAGAAGGAACGGGTAATTTTTATCTGGACAAGATAAGGAAAAATGAACCTGTAAATGAGGAAATGCGTCAGGAACTTGATGATCATAGCTTTTGGCTGAGTATCAAGGGGCTTAATATATATTCCCGCACGCATAATGAACAATATCTGGTATTACTGGAAGATATCACGCGGCAGAAGCAGAATCAACTGGCAAGGGATCGACTGGAACGTCATCTGGAAGCAGTATTCAATTCAGAGAGCCGCATCGTATTATATGAGCGCAGAGATGGGGAGTGGTTTTTTACAGAGAATGTGAATCATCTAACGGGCTGGACAGCCATAGAATTGAGTGAAGGGAAGTTTTTCTATGAGAAATTAGTGGATGAAAATGACAAACTATTCATCAAAGATAAATATAATAAATGGGTAGAATCCGGTAAAGAAGGTATATTAAATTTGTGGTACCGGATAATTAGACGAGATGGACAGGTGATCTGGATAGAAGAAAGGACGAGTAAAGTAGAAACGGATGATGGAGTAGAAATAATCACCGGGATATTGATCGATAACACGGCATTGAAAACAACTGAGCGAGAATTACGTTTAAGTGAATCGAGTTTGAACAGGGCACAGGAGATAGCTCATATTGGAAGCTGGCGCTTTATATTCAGCGATCAAGCCTTGCATGCATCACAAGAGCTTTACAAAATTCTGGAAATAGAAGATGGTGCTGAACTTAACTGGTTGAACTTAATAGAATATGCCCATCCAGAAGATCAGGAGCAGATAAACTGGAAGTTTGAGGAGCTGAAGCAGAAGCATAAGCACCTTATGTATCTGGAATTCAGGGTGATAACAGCGCAGGGGAATGAGCGTGAGGTAAACGTTCAGACAGAAGCCTTCTGGCAGGAAGATGAGCTGATCTCAATTGAAGGGACACTGCTTGATATCACGGAGCATAAAGAACTTGAACGGCAATTATTCCAGCATCAGAAGATGGAAGCGATAGGCACACTGGCAGGAGGAATTGCTCATGACTTCAATAATATCTTGAATATAATTATGGGATACTCCTCAGTGATAGCAGAGCAATTGCCCAATGACAGCGATCTCTGGCACAAATTTGACAGGATCAATGCAGCTTCCCAACGGGCAAAAAACCTGGTGACGCATATCTTAACGATCAGCAGGCAGCATGAGAGCCACAAACGGGCTTTCAGGATGGATGAATTATTGATTGAGCATCTTGATCTGCTTAGAGCTGCGATACCTTCATCAATCGTAATACATAAGCAACTGGATTCGGAGAGTTATATATATGGAAATTCTGATCAGATAGAGCAGGTCGTGATGAATTTGTGTACCAATGCCAGCTATGAGATGAAAAATACCGGAGGCAAGTTATATGTACGGCTGGTAGATGAAGCTGAAAATGTGCGATTGGAAATAGAAGATACAGGTGATGGCATACCCGTGAAGGTGATGAAGAAGATGTTTGACCCATACTTTACAACGAAACCCAAAGGAGAGGGGACAGGCTTAGGATTGGCAATAGTGAAGGGAATAATAGAGGGGCTGGAGGGTAGAATAGAAGTGGAAAGTGAACGGGGTGAAGGGACAAAATTTAATATCTGGCTGCCGAAATATGTTCCCGGGGCAGAAAAAGAGGATCAGGAAGATATCTCAGTTGAAGTGGAAGAGAACAAACAGGAGCAAATAAGAGTGATGTTCATTGATGATGAGGAAGCGCTTGTAGAATTATTTGTTTATTATCTGGAAAGCAATGATATGAAAGTGAGTAGTTTTGGAGAAGGAGAATCCGCTTTGGAGGAAATGAGAGCAAATCCAGCTAATTGGGATATTCTGGTAAGTGATGTATCATTACCGGGAATGGATGGATTGGAAATTGTACGTCATGTGCGAGATATTAACCCGGTCTTGCCAGTAATATTATATAGCGGATTTAAGAAACCGAAATTTAAAGAAAGAGCTGAAGCACTTGGAGTGAGCAGGATATTAGTGAAACCAGTGGTGCCCAGTGACATGTTAATAGAGATAAAAGCGGTATTGAATAAAGAGGAAGAGTAATGCAGATAGATATAAATATGGAGCTATTACGTTATCAGCGCTTAGCGAGTCTGGGACGTGATCTGGAAGGATTTGTTCATAATACAGCTGGTCCTTTGAATATCATCATGGGATATGGGCAGATTCTGCAAAACAAATATCCTGATGAAACGGGATTCGCTAAGATGTGGGCAGCAGTAGAAGAAATAAATGGAGAGATGCAGGAATTGAGCAGTTATCTGGAAAAGGTGCAATATGAGCCATTTACAGATATCAATATTAATAAATTGATCTTGAATAAGCTGGAATTGTTACGCTCAAATAGCGAATTTAAGCATAATATAGAATCTGCGGTGGAATTAGAAGAGAACTTACCATTGGTGAGAGGATCATATGGAGATATTGTGATCTGCCTGGATGTGTTATTAAATAATGCGATACTGGCAGTTCAGGAAGAAATGGTCAAGAAAATCCTTGTCCACACTGATGTAGTAGTAGTGAATGATCGGAATTATGTGCGGATATGTGTGCGAGATACCGGGTTGGGCTTGAAGGAAGAGCTGCGGGAGAAATATTTTAAACTGGGCTACAGTGACTGGTCAGAAGACGAAGAAAGCAAGGGAGTGGGACTTTCCCTGGCGCAATATATAATAGGCAGAATAGGCGGAATGCTAACACTTGAAAACAGTGATGGCATTGGAGCTATAGGGAGAATATTTATACCTTTAAGGGAGAACGATGAAGTTTAATGCTGGAAATTACCGGTTATTACTGGTAGATGATGATGTGGCTGCCCTGGAATTATTCACAGAATATTTAGGAAGTGAATTTCGGGTAGATGCAGCTTCATCAGCACAGGAAGCATTAGATAAGCTAAGTGCAGGCGAATATCATCTGGTGATCACAGATCTTGTGATGCCGGGAATGGATGGCTTGCAGCTGATAGAAGCGATCAAGGATAAATGGGAAGATATCGCAATTATTGTGATCAGTGGTCAGGCGACCGTAAGAACAGCGGTGGATGCCATGAAAGCTGGAGCAGAAGAATTAGTGATGAAACCAGTTAGTGATCTTGATCTGCTAGCGATCTTGATTCGCAGAGTGCTGCATAAAAAGTGGTTGCAATCAGAGAACAGAAGATTAAATGATTTACTCGGCAACGACGAATCCGGGAGTAAAATACTCGGGAGCAGCAAGGAAATGCAGAATTTATTGAGTAAAATAAATAAAATTGCACCGCTTGAGACAACAATTCTATTGACAGGAGAGACGGGAGTTGGTAAGAGTTTTCTGGCCCAGATCATACATGAGAAGAGTCAGCGAAGAGAGCATAAATTTGTGAGTATAAATTGTGGGGCTTTAACGGAGACGTTATTGGAAAGCACACTTTTTGGACATAAGCGAGGAGCTTTTACGGGGGCGGTAAAGGATAAGATAGGTTTATTTGAGGAAGCAAACGGGGGAACGTTATTTTTGGATGAAGTGAGCGAGACTTCTGGATCATTCCAGGTGAAGTTATTAAATGCTATCGAAAGGGGATTTATCCGGAACGTGGGAGGAGAAAAGGAGATAAGTGTTGACGTGAGATTGATATTTGCTACAAATAGGGACTTGCGTAAAGCAGTTGACGAAGGCAGCTTTAGAAAGGATCTATTTTTCAGGATCAATGTGATAAATCTGCAAATTCCATCTTTGAAGGAGCGCAAAGAGGATATTTTGATGATGGCAAAGGTGTTTTTGCATGAGGTGTGCGAGAAGTATAATCTTCCTAAGTTGAGTTTTAGCCAAAAGGCTTCGCAGATACTTCGTGAAAACAAATGGGAGGGTAATATCAGGGAATTAAAAAACAGCATTGAACATGCAGCAGTGATGTGTGATGGAGATAAGATATTACCAGAGCATTTACCTGATCATTTTAATCAGGAAAATGATACCTTTGAATGCTTACAGGAAGGAGACGGGTATAAGATAGCCAGAGAAAATTTTGAAAGAATATATTTTGAGAACTTACTTCGTAAAAATCGAGGTAATGTGACAATAACAGCCCGGGACAGTGGGTTAGCCCGGCAATGCGTCTATCGTAAATTAGAAAGTCTGGGAATTGATCCTCAAAAACACAGGGGAGCAAATTAATGCTGAAATTCAGTAAATTACCCAGAGATGAAATTAAGCGTAGCAGAGAAGAGTCAAGTTACTGTGACATAATCGGACACTATCGACACATTGGTGTGACACGATTAGGATATATCAGCTATAAGCAGAAGTTATCCAATTGTGATAAACAGGTGACGTAACCAAATGGTAAATAAGGTAAATAGCGTAATCTATGTGGGGTTATGCAAAAAAAAGAAAAACGGAATGGAACACTAATTGCGTATATAAATTATGTATTGTAAAAAGCCGACCCAGGCTAAAAAAATCTTAGGAGGATATAATGGGAACACAACAAATCTTGTTGATTGTATTGAGTGTGATTATAGTAGGAGTAGCAGTTGCAGTAGGTATTCAGATGTTCAATACCCAGGCAATGAATTCAAATCGTCAGGCAGTAATAGGTGATTTACAGACACTTGGAGCTCAGATAATGCAGTTTCATCGCACCCCAGCCAGTCAAGGTGGTGGTGGAAATCTGGCTACAGCTTACGCAATAGCAGACGTAGAAGCATTTCTTGGTTGGTCATCTGCCTCTAACACGACAGACACAGGTACATTTACTTTGGCAGCTCCTGCAGCTGGATCAATATCAATCACAGGTGTTGGAACAGAGACAGGAACCGACGGATCTGCCAATGTATCAGCAACTTTGACTGTAACTCTGGCAAACGCTTCACCATTATCAACAGCTATCGTTAACTAATTTTTATAATTAGTTAGCACTGATTAGGGGAATGGCATGCCATTCCCCTTTAGTTGCATTAAATAAATTGGTGTAAAAAAAGGTATAGTATATGATCAAAGAATTTCGATTTAAAGGTTTAACACCGCAAGGCAGGATGATACAGGGAACTGTATTGGGTCAAAGCAAGCGAGAAGCAAAACGTCAAATAGATGAAGTAGCTAAGAAAAACAATGTTAAGATAACTGATATCAATCAGAAATTAAAATTCCGTTATTCGATCAAATTACCTGGAAAGAAGAAAAAGATCGAGGGGATTCAAACTGCTTACAGCAAGATGGAAGTGGCAGAAGCTTTGCAGAAGATGGGCTACCGCAATTTCCGGATCGAACCGATCATGG
>JAVCCT010000148.1 GCA_030765325.1 Candidatus Stygibacter frigidus
CCGAGAACTCTATGTTTGAGCAAAATAGCTTCCAGGTTTGCCTCTGCATTCTGGCAATTAATTTTCTGAATGACCTGAACCAACTGGCACTGGAATTCTCTCAAATACTTCAACCAGGAGGAGTATTTTACTGCTGCGTACCAGTGCCGGAACGCAATAAAACGGGTAGCCTTGTGAGAGGAAACCTATACAGTGAAAAGGAACTGCAGGAAATATTTTCTAAGCACAACTTTGTTTTTGAAGCCAGTACAGCAACCAATGGCTCAATATTATATTTCCAAGCTATCAAGAAAGTTTGTTCAGTAATCTCAATGTAATTTATCTCCAGTCCTTTGTTGTTTCGGCTCAAGGCATTTTTCAAGGCTAAATATGTTAAATTATAAGCATTTAACTAATTTTGCAATATTTTATCTGGTTAAATGCTTTCATTTGGCTTAATCAGGCTTTCAGGATAAATATCTCAATAATATTTAATTAATCGCAAGATTTTAACTGGTAACAGGTTGAGAGGTATCGTAGAAAAAGCTTCGAAGAGAAAATATCATTATGTTTGACATTTAAAGTCTTTCAGATAGATTGTAATAATAAAAATTGTAGGCTGGTTATATGTATTGCTTCGCACATTACTTACTACTGAGTTTATCAGTATTATTTCAGCTTTCTGCCGGGATACTTGCTCTTCATTTGATCAAGGTGACAGGACGCAGGATGGGATGGATTTTGATCTCACTGGCGAATTTATTTATGGTTTATAGGCGAGTATTATCCTTTATTGCCCTTCACTGTGACTCTAAGAGTTTTATCTTATCCAGTGAAATTGCTGGACTAATGATTTCTATCATGATGTTTTTAGGAATGTCAATGATCAAAAAATACTTTTTAAGTATTTTAGAGAAAAAGGACAAGATCTATAAAGAGCAGAAGGAACTTGAGAAGATCAATAAATCCAAGGACAGACTTTTTTCGATCATCTCGCATGATCTTAAGAATCCTTTTAATACCATCCTGAATTTTTCTCATCTTCTACTGCGGAACTATAAGCAACCGATCCCGGAAAAAGCCTATGATTTTATCCGCCGTATTCATAAATCTGCCCGATGTGGCTACACATTGCTGGAAAATCTTTTGCAGTGGTCTCGTTTTCAAACCGGTACAATAGACCTGGTATTAGATGAATTGAACCTGAATCTGCTGGTTGAACAAAATATACTTCTGCTGACAGAAAATGCCAATGCTAAGAATATTTCTATCATAAATAAACTGGAAAAGCATCTATTAATCTTTGCTGATGAGAATATGATATCTACTGTTATCCGCAATTTATTATCAAATGCAATTAAATTTACCCCAGTAGATGGCACAATAACGATAACCAAGAAGGTCAGAGATAAAGATGTGGTGCTAAGTATTTCAGATACAGGACTTGGCATGACTCAGGATGAGGTGCAGAAACTCTTTGAACTTGATACGAATTTCTCTAAACCCGGCACGGATATGGAGCAAGGAAGTGGATTAGGCTTAGTGATCTGTCGGGAATTTATCCGCCAAAATAATGGAAAAATCTGGGCAGAAAGTGAAGAAGGGAAAGGAAGCACATTTAGTATCTGCATTCCTTTGCATGTTGGTGAAAAATAATTTACTCAGTGAATGAAAAATGTTGACAGCATTAAGAAAAAAGTATTTATTTGTTACGTTGAAGGTAAATTTCTTTAGTACAAAATCGCAATTATTTATTGTGTAGAAATAGTAAATGAAATTTAAATAAGGGAGTTAAAATGAACAAAAAACTAAAGGTATTATTCAAAGAACGCGGAAATGTAATCCATTCAGTAAGTGGATCAACAGAACTTAAAGAAGCAGTTGACCTGATGAATCGTCATCATATAGGAGCCTTGATGGTAATCACTATAGATGGCGATATTGAGGGTATCTTGACTGAACGGGATATAATGAAGAAATTAGCCAGTACGGATGAAGTTGTAGGTTACATACCAGTTCGTGATATCATGACCTCAGTGGAGAAAGTGATCTATACTACTGGTGATGAAAGTGTCGGTGATATCATGAAGCTGCTCACAGAGCACAGTATTCGCCATATCCCCATAATCAATAATGATGGAGTGCTTGAGGGAATTATCTCAATGCGTGATGTAATAAGGATAATGTTAAGAGAATCTGAAAAAATGCAGAAAACATTAACTGAATATATTTCGGGAACCTATCCAGCTTAAGGAGGCAAAGTGAATAAAAAAAGAATATTGATCGTAGATGATGAACAGGATATGCACGTTTTAATAGAAAACCTGCTTGATAATGACAGATATGAATTTGGTGCTGCCATGAACGGCGAAGAAGGTTACAACATGATAGTATCAGCAAAACCAGACCTTGTGATCCTGGATGTGCAGATGCCCAAGATGGACGGGTTTGAAATGTTCAAGAAACTTATTGCAGATAAAAAAGCAACCGGTCTGCCAGTGATTTTCTTAACTGGTATAGCTGAGAAACGCGGTGCTCATTTCAAAGAAGAAGATGTTAAAAAACACTTTAACAATGATCTCGTTTCTTATATGGAAAAACCTCTTGATCCAGATAAATTTATTGACCTGGTGGATAAGAAACTGTTATAGTTTTCATTTAGCACGTAGTGCTTATTTATTTGTAGAATAATAATAATACCACCAATATTTCCCCACCCCTCTCAACGGCATTGCCGTTGAGAGGGGTGGGGAATTTTTTGGC
>JAVCCT010000280.1 GCA_030765325.1 Candidatus Stygibacter frigidus
GAGCCGGTGTTTGGGACGGGTAGGTGAATATAAATTATAAAGCCCCAGATTGTCGCTCCGCTCCAACCTGGGGCTACAAATAAATATCACCTACGGTGAAAATCCTCAAAATATATTGAACAGTCTCGATTCTACCGAAAAGTCAATAAACTGATTTTGCTTGACTTATAGATAAGATGTAAATTAATAGAGAGCTAAAGAGGGAAAAGAGCCAGAAATTATAAGCAATGGGTATTTAGGTAAGAATTCAGGGAGAGAATTATTAATTATAGATTGATGTATTGCCTGAATCCTGAGAATCAAAGTTTAAAAAAAGTGAAGATATAATTTCTGATTCCACTCTTTATGTAAGGGGTACATATGGCAAAAATCCTGATCTGCGAAGATAAGGTAGAAGCTCGGGAGACACTAAGAGACATCCTTTTGGAGCAGGGTTACGAGGTTTTTACAGCAGAAAACGGCAAGCAAGGTGTGAAGATTTTTGAGCATCAAAGACCAGACCTGGTCTTTCTGGATATTTATATGCCGGTTATGGACGGCTTGAGTGCACTGAGTGAGATCATGAAGCTGAATCCTGAGCAGATAGTTATCATGCTAACGGCTTCAGCTGATATCAAGCAGAGTGTGAAGGCAATGAAGTTGGGTGCACACGATTATATAACCAAACCTTTTGATTTGGAAGAATTATTTATTATCATAATAAATGCTTTAAAGACCAATTCACTACATAGAGAAGTTAGAGAGCTTAAGAAACAGCTTGCCAGTCGTCAAAGTGATATCGTGATGGGTGAGAGCAGGGCGATCAAGAATATTATTAAATCCATAGACCTGGTATCACCAACCGGTATGAGTGTGTTAATAACCGGAGAGAGTGGAACCGGAAAGGAAGTTTTTGCGCAATTGATCCACCGTCGCAGCGAGCGGAAAGAATATCCATTCGTGGCAGTAGATTGCGGAGCAATCCCTGAAAATCTGATCGAAAGTGAATTATTTGGTTATGAGAAGGGAGCATTTACTGGTGCAGATCACTCGCGTCAGGGCAAATTTGAAGCTGCGCATCGCGGGACTTTGATGCTGGATGAGATCACAAATCTATCATTTGATGGACAGGCGAAGCTTTTACGGGCTTTGGAGGAACGCCAGATCAGGCATGTAGGGGGCAATAAGGATATCGCTGCAGATGTACGCGTGATAGCTACTACAAATTTAGATTTACAAGAAGTCCTTAAGGATGGTAAATTCCGTCTTGATCTTTATCACCGATTAAACGAATTTCAAATTCATTTACCGCCTTTGCGAGAACGCAGAGAAGATATTCCTGAACTTGCCAGATATTTTTTGAAAATAGCTAATCAGGAACTGGGTAAGCAGGTGACATCATTCAAATCTGAAGCCTTAGAATATATATGCGAGCATGACTGGCAGGGCAATGTGCGGGAACTGAAGCATGCATTAAAAAGAGCAGTTCTGATGTGTGAGAGCAGAGAATTGACTTTAGAGGATCTAATGCCTAATCCGCTGTCAATGCATCCAGGGACAAAGGTAGAAGATCTAGTTGATTTGAATGGGAATTTCTATGATATAGTATCAGATCTGGAGAAGCAGCTTATTAATAATGCCTTGATAAATTATGAGGGGAATAAGACAAAGGCAGCAGAATATCTGGGAATGAATCGCAAAGCACTCTATCGCAAGATGAAAAGCCTGGAAATGGAGTAAGGAGATTTTATGAATAATGAGCAGTTATTGGCAGAAGCTAGAGAAATCCGAAATCAATCACCAGCCAAAGCGCTGGATATTTTGAACCGGATCGATCTGTCGCAATATCCAGATGCTCATCAGAAGATCTCCATTTACCGGGAATGCATATTCAATCTGGTGCATATGGGTAAAATGGAATTAGCCAATCAATATATAGATAAGATCAAGATCATCCTGCCGGAAACTAAGGATAGGGCAGATCATATTTATTATCATAAGGTTTCGGGAATTATTCATGTAGAGAAGGGAGATTTTTCAACTGGGATAGATGAATTCATGAAAGTTCTTGATCTGGCTCATAAACACAACGATATGAGAATCCTCTTTGATGAAACCATAAATATCGGTGTACTTTTTCATAATCTTAAGAAGGATGATCAGGCTTTGAAATATTTTATGCAGGCGCGGAAAATAGCTGAGGCTAATAATTTTAATCAGGCGGACTTGATGTTGAACATGATTGCAGCGAATGCTGCTGTAGGAAATATAGATGAAGCTCTTACAATTGGATTAGAATTGGAAAAGGAATATGATAATGGTGATAATTTAATTCATAAGATATCTTGCAGCATAAATATTGGGGATGCCTTTTCCAAAAAGCAGGAATATGATAAAGCTATCATTTATTTTGAGAAGGCAATCAGCTTGATCAAGGATACTGAGTGGGAGAACCGATATTCTGATGTGAATTATCAGCTTGCAGCAGCTCTTGAGAGATTGGGAAAAGCCGCTGAGGCTATACCATATCTTGATTATGCTCTTCTTATTGCCAAAGAACAGGAAAAATTGAGCGATCAGGAAAAAATCCTGCGTTCACTGGCATCCTGCTATGACCTGACGGGTGACAGTAAACTTGCTTATGATACACTTAAAAAATCTTATGAAATTCATGAATCAATCATGGATGAAACCACAAATGAAAAAATTGCTCAATATCAAGCTACCCTGGAAGTGCAAGGTAAATTGAATGAAAAGGAACAGTTGATGATGGTTTATGCCCGGCAGGCAGAAATGGGGCAGATGATAGCGGCTATAGCCCATCAATGGAGACAGCCTTTAAATGGGCTTTCCATAATTTTCGATTCCATTTATGATGCCTGGGAATTTGATGAACTGGATGATGAATCACTCCAAACAAAGATAGCTTCTGGTAAAGAAATCATCTTTTCCATGAATAATACGATCAAGGACTTTCGTTCCTTTTTTCAGGAAAAGCAGGAATATGACATTTTTAATGTGCGGGAAGTGATTGAAAAATCGCTTCGATTTACGGATTACCGTTTCATAAATGAACACATAAAACTTGATTTCAAGATAAAAGATAATTGCCTGCTCTCGGGCAGCAGTAATCAATTGCTCCAGGTGATTCTAATTATTCTCAATAATGCCTTTGATGCATTTGCTGGAAAAGCAAAAAAAGCGGCATATGTTTCGATCTTTCATGAAGTAAAAGATAATTATTCCTGTTTGAGGATATCTGATAATGCTGGTGGGATAAAACCAGAACTGATCGATCAGATTTTTGCTCTTAATTTTTCTACTAAATCTACTGACGAAAATAGCGGTATTGGTCTATATCTGGCAAAAATGATCATTGAACATAAATTTCTCGGCAGCATCTCAGTTGCTAATAGTAATAATGGAGCGGTATTTATTATAAAAATTCCATATATTAAGGAATAAGAAAGATATATTCTCACATTATCAGAAATCAAATATTGTAGGGGCAGACCCATGTGTCTGCCCTTTTTCATTTATATAAATGCATTTAATTTTCTGTCAGACAAGCAGATCTGCCCCCTGCAATTCGATACCCCTCTCTAATATAGATGACAAGTTTTGGTATTCAAAACTGATTGAAAGAAATTGAAGATAGCTGAATGAAAAAAAATTGGGCAGGCTTTTTGCAAACCGAATCGTCAAGCCCCACACAAGACTTTCGGCAGAAGGAAGAATGCTGCACAACGCCTAACCCAATTTTGCCCGTTGGCGAAATCCTGGAATGGATCTCAAGAAAAAATATAGCTAAGAAAAAACACAGTGGGCGGTGAGAACCCACGCACCAAATAAAATATTGGGGATACTTCATGTCAAGTATTTTTTACTTTGATGATATAATAGTACTCATAATGGTTTGCTTAATTAACTTGATGTTTGTTAAATAATTCGAGATATGATTTATATACATGGGGATATTATCGCTATATATAGAGTAGGGTGAGTGGTGATATTAATATAAGCAGGTGAAAAAGATATAAAAAAAAGACCCGTCAAAGACGAGTCTTAATTTATCGGTCTGAGATGAATATCTTCTGGTTAAACAAGAAGGTTCATCATAACCATTTTCCTAATTAGAGCAAATCCAAGAAATTATTTTTTCTTTTTATGCCGATTTTTGCGCAGTCTTTTTTTCCGTTTGTGGTTATTGATTTTATAACCTTTCCGTTTTTTTCCGCAGGGCATTCATCCTCCAATTATTTGTTTGAAGAATCTACTTCTTCTTTAAAAGCACGAGAGAATTTAAAAGTAGGAACTACTCTTTCGGGAACCTGAACTTTTTCATCAGTTTTTGGGTTGCGACCCATGCGTGCTTTACGGGTTTTAAGCTTAAAAGTACCAAAACCTCTAATTTCGATGTGGTGACCTTCTTCCATAGAGTCTTTTATGGCATCCAGGAATGCATCAACAGCCAGAGCGACATCCTTGCGGATAATTCCTGTGGCATCAGCAACTTTCTTTACTAAATCAGCTTTAGTCATAATTTTTCTCCTAAATTCCTTATTCAAAGATACTATTTCTCTCGAAGGTGATTAGTTGTCAAGAGCTTTTTAGTTAATTTTATATATATAAGATAATTAGGATAAAAAAAAGCCTGAACTCGAGAGAATTCAGGCTAAAATAAATATATTTTCCCTCAAAGATAAAAGAGGAGAGCGTCCCCTGCTAATGGGAGGGAGCAGTTAAAGGGACGCTCTCTGTTTTAGAGGAGGGATTTTAATTTTCATTGTCTAATTCCTGCTGGAATTCTTCCAGTGTGATACTGCGTTGCCATTCTACCCAGAAAGAATTTATCAAAGTCAAAGTGATCTCAGGATGTCTAATAAAGGTGGCTGTGTCAGTATTAGAAGTAGAATTATCAGCTGTCAGAAGATAGAACACCCTTGTATTATCAAAAATCATCATCTTCATAGGCAGAAATCTTGCCAGTTTTACTGCTTCGCCGTGTGCCTGGAATTTTTTGGCTACTTCGAGCGAATGCCTGGGATTGGTACTATCTATTTGAAAGATTGACTTATGCACAATTTTATGGGAATCTTTCTGGGGACAGGCAAGTAACTCTCCTTTATCGCCATTTAATCTTAGCTGATATGGTGGCTTGTTAAAGGATAATATTACCTTGGTTGTAGTAGCCAGATATGATTTCAATCTTTTGCGCACCGCACTGGATGACCTCAATACCTCAATCAGCTTATCATTGCTGTGTTCAATACTCTGGTTAGATAAAAACATCTGGTGAAGCTGACGCGTGAGATTTCGAGCTGTTTTTGCCTGCTCGTTAATATTACGTATTATGGGATCAAAGGCAAGTTCTGGATCAACAGGAACATAGGTTTTCACTTTATCAAATACTTCGGTGCACAATCCCTTTTGTATCAGATTTTTTAGCACATCATATGTCTGCGTTCGGAAGATGCCTGTAATTAATGACAAATCCTTAGCCGACAATTTATAATGATCAAGGAGAGCAATATAGGCTTTTGCCTCAATTTCAGTAAGACCAATTTTCACCAGGTCTTGTATGAGCATCTCTGGCATCACACCTCCATTGTCTCTTCTATTACGACAAATATGTCGTACACAAAGAGAAAACTAAATAAAATAGGATTATTGTCAAGTTTTAATTTTATTCTAACTTATTATTAGGGAGGAGACTGTTCAACATATTTTGAGGATTTTCACCGTAGGTGATATTTATTTGTAGCCCCAGGTTGGAGCGGAGCGACAATCTGGGGCTTTATAATTTATATTCACCTACCCGTCCCAAACACCGGC
>JAVCCT010000151.1 GCA_030765325.1 Candidatus Stygibacter frigidus
AGTTTAAAGTACTCAGCCTCTGCCGGATCCCAGAAGTCCTGCCCGAAATGCGTTCAGAACTCCGCATCCTTACCCTTACATCCACCACCCAACCAAGCCAAGACTTCTGAACCGTAATCGGGACAGGAGTTTTGGGCGACAGTTTAAAGTACTCAGCCTCTGTCGGATCCCAGAAGTCCTGCCCGGAATACGTTCGGAACTCCGCATCCTTAATTTACAAATCCGCATCCTTAATTTACATGGGATATTATGATAATAATTATGGGTTGAATAGTGTTAATTTAGGAGTGATAGCGGTCGTTTTCTAGCTTTAGTTTATATCTCCCAGATATATTTTCCCGTCATGATTCTTATCTTCCATCAGGATTTTTCTCAATTTTTGCGGATAGAATTTATATTCCATAAGTCGTGATATTTCCAGCCACTCCACGCTTTCCTGCCAGGGATCAGGTTCCGTTCCATTCTGGGGAATACTGCCTTCTTTAAGTTTACATTCAAACATGAAGTCAATCTGATGAGCACCATTATCAGTTTCAGCAAATTCATGATTATCAGCCAGATATTCGCGGATATACAGCAATCTACCTACCTCGACCTCACAATTTATCTCTTCCCGGCATTCCCTCATTAATGCATCCCGCATTAATTCATATAACTGCTGCCCACCACCGGGCAGCACATAAAATTCACCATTATGGTCATGGCATTTTATGGTTAATATCCGGTTATTTTCAATAATTATGGCTTTTATGGAATTTCTGATCTTCTGCATATATTATATGGATTAAACTCCTCTTTTTTGGGGTTCCCATATATATTTATGTAATTGTAACTGAATGCGCACATCGAGCCGGTCTTCTATCACCCATTTCACCAGTTCTTTGGGTTCTAATCGCTCAAATACTGTAGAGAAGAGGATTTTATAACTCCAGAGATTATTATACATGATAAATTCCCTGGCGAAGTTATAATCCTCCTTGTCAGCTATCACAAATTTCAATTCATCTTTACCCGGATCAAGATAGATGATATTTTCTCTTAAAAAAGAGTCTTTATGTCCACTGGAAGGGCATTTCACATCTACAATATTGATCACGTGAGGAGGCAGCTCACTTATGGGTAATGTCCCATTAGTTTCCAGCAGCACTCTATAGCCGGTTCTTTCCAATGTCTCTAATAATGCCGGAGTGTCCTTTTGCAGCAAGGGTTCACCTCCAGTGATCTCCACCAGATCGACTGGCTTATATTCTGCTATGGCTTCAATAATTTCCGGGATGGACATTTCACTCTGGATTTCCTGATGATACCGCGTGTCACACCAGTCACAATGCAGATTGCAGCCGGATAGACGCACAAAGATGCAGGGCAATCCAGCATAAGATGATTCACCCTGAATACTAAGAAAGATTTCGCAGACTTTTAGCATGATCAGCTCTTAAACTTTTTGTTCAATAAGGGAACAATTTCAAATATATCGCCCACTATCCCCAGATCAGCCACCTTAAAGATGGGAGCATCAGGGTCTTTATTAATGGCAATGATATAATCTGAGCTTTGCATTCCAGCCAGATGCTGAATAGCTCCTGAGATGCCAAGGGCAATATATACTGTAGGCTTGATGGTTTTCCCGGTTTGCCCCACCTGATGAGGATATTCCACCCAGCCGGCATCTACTGCTGCCCGGGATGCTGCTACTGCGGCATCAAGGTTCTTTGCCAGTTCATACACCATCTGGAAGTTTTCAGGTGATTTAAGTCCTCTGCCACCTGAGATCACAAAGTTAGCTTCCGTGAGATTGACCTCTTGAGTATCATCAGCTATAAAGTTCTGATATTCACAGGATTTTTTATATTCAGGAAAGTCTATCTTTTCTGCTATCAGCTTACCTGTCCTTCCGCTATCTCTGGGAAGAGATTCCATCACTTTATGCCTTACTGTGGACATCTGCGGGAGATGATCCGGCGTAATGATAGTTGCCATGATATTTCCACCAAATGCAGGTCTGGTCTGCTTTAATAATCCTGTGCCACTATCTATTTCCAGTCCAGTGCAATCAGCCGTTAGCCCAGTGTGTAAGCCCACAGCAACGCGCGGAATGAATGATCTACCCATCACAGATGCTCCTGAAAGGATGATCTCTGGTTTATATTTTTCCGCCAGGCTTTGCATGGCATAGGCATATTTACGATCAGTGAAATCTGCTAATTGCTTATCATCGACCATTATCACTTCATCTGCCCCATATTCAAATAATTCCTGAGCCAGATTATCTACCTGAAAGCCCAGCAGCACTGCTGTAAGTTTTGTATCTCTGGCTTCTGCCAATTCTCTGCCTTTACCCAGCAGCTCAAATACCACTGCAGCATTATGTCCTCTCAGCTGTTCAGCAAATACCCATACGCCTTCATACATACTGCGGTCTATATCCGTTCTGCCATATTTACGGATCATTATAGCATCAAATGGGCAGGGTTCCACGCAGGCTCCGCAGAGAACACATTTATCTGTATCTATCTCTGCCAGCTTATCCACGATCGTAATCGCTCCATAAGCGCAGGCTTTGAGGCAGGCTTTGCAGCCTACACATCTTTGTTCTATAACTTCTATCATTATTATTACTCCCAGTATCTATATGATTAAAATGTAAAGACCTGCTATTTTGTTTTCCAGTCAAGGTTTTTTACCATGTATTCAATTAAGCATGCTGGAGACTGTTCAATATATTTTGAGGATTTTCACTGTAGGTGATATTTATTTGTAGCCCCAGGTTGGAGCGAAGCGACTACCTGGGGTTTTATAATTTATATTCACCCTTCCGTCCCAAACACCGGCTC
>JAVCCT010000076.1 GCA_030765325.1 Candidatus Stygibacter frigidus
AAAAAGGAAAGGAGCAGGATCATCTATATGCTTATATATCATTCAGTTATAGAACATTGGGAATTTCGCATTAAGTATATAAGCTATTGTATTTATTACATTTACGACAAGTCGGAAATATTAGTTAATAATAAGATAAAGGAAATTGCTATAGATTGGCAAACACTTTCGCAAATTGAGCGTGATGATTGGAACAAACAAGCAGCGAGGTACAAAAAACAACGGTTAACAGGCTTTAATCTCTTCACCAGAAAGGTATTGAGTCAATCCGATGAGTACATCGTCTCGATAACTGGTTAGGTGAAATGCTGTTTATTTTTAGATAAAAAAATAGGCTTCCAAAGTTTCTTACCCTGGAAGCCCATGGTTATCTAATTTATCCTATCAAAGATTTGATATCATCTTCTACGTTTGTGATAGGGGCGATATTGAAGTTTTTGACCAGTACATCTACAACAGCAGGAGAAAGGAAAGCTGGTAAGGTTGGTCCCAGGTGGATATTCTTTACTCCCAAATATAAAAGTGCAAGCAGTACCGTTACGGCTTTTTGTTCATACCAGGCTATGTTATACACTATGGGCAGGTCATTGATGTCGTCCAGTCCAAACACTTCTTTGAGCTTAAGGGCAATGAGTGCCAGGGAATAACTGTCATTGCATTGACCAGCATCCAGAACGCGGGGAATGCCACCAATGTCACCCAGATTCAGTTTATTATAGCGATATTTGGCGCAGCCGGCAGTCAGGATCACGGTATCTTTAGGCAGAGCTTCAGCGAAATCTGTATAGTAATTTCTGCTTTTATGACGTCCATCACAACCTGCCATCACTACAAACTTTTTGATAGCACCAGATTTTACGGCTGCTACCACTTTATCAGCCAGAGCCAGTACCTGATTATGAGCAAATCCACCAAGTATACTTCCGGTTTCAATTTCCGTAGGTGCCGGTAAGGTTTTAGCCAGTTCAATAACGGCAGAGAAGTCTTTTGCCTGTCCTTTTTCGGCAGCAGCAATGTGTTTTACGCCGTCAAAGCCAACATTATTGGTTGTGAATATGCGGTCTTTATAAGAATTCTTCGGGGTTACTAAGCAGTTTGTAGTCAGGATGATCGCACCGTTGAACTTTTCAAATTCTTCACCCTGCAGCCACCAGGAATTACCGTAATTACCTACAAAATTATCATATTTCTTAAAAGCAGGATAGTAATTTGCCGGTAACATTTCGCCATGGGTATACACGTCTACGCCAGTCCCCTTAGTTTGCTCCAGCAATTCTTCCATGTCCTTAAGGTCATGACCGGAAATCAGGATTGCAGGATTTTGGCGTACGCCGATATTTACACTGGTGATTTCAGGATGACCATAAGTTTCTGTATTTGCTGCATCAAGAGTAGCCATGGCTTCCACTGAATATTTACCGGTTTCCATCACCAGAGCGATTAGTTCATCCACACTTAAGCTGTCATCTAAAGTTGCGATAAGTGCTTTTTCGATGAACATCACGATTTCCTTGATCTCTTTGCCCAAATGAAGGGCATGATCGGCATAGGCAGCCATACCTTTCACACCAATGATAATGAGTTCACGAAGGGAGCGGACATCTTCATTCTCAGTGGTAAGAATGCCCACAGTAGCAGCTTTGACATCGATATCCTCATCAGTAATAGTGAAATTGGCAGCATCATGATCAGCAAACTTTATGTCTTTTATTCCCATCTCAGCAACTTTTGCCTTGCCCATTTCACGCATTTTGATAGTTTCCTTGATTGCCTTGATAAAGTAACCACGATCAAAATTAGCATTAGTGATAGTAGAGAAAAGACTTTCTACGATGAATTTATCAAAACCATTACAGGTTTCTGCATATTCCTTTCTCACCTCAAGTGTTGCCTGGGAACGGAATATTACCAAACCTTTTAACGCATAGATAAGCAGGTCTTGCAGATTAGCCACATCCTTTTTTTTTCCACAAGCTCCGTTAATTGTACAGCCTTTGTTACCAATAGTTTCTTGACATTGAAAACAGAACATACTCATTTTTCCTCCTATATTTTTTATGAGTTATTAACAAATTTAGTTGCAGAGACAGGCTTGGGAGTTTTCATTACAAGAACTCTTACCTTGGTCTCTGAATAGTTATAAATACAATGGACAATATCCTTGGAGCTTTCCACCAGGTCATCTTTAACTGCAAGTTGCTTTTCTGCACCGACCAATATTGTGGGAGTTCCTTCTAATACATAAAATACTACATCAACCGGGGTGATATGGGGTTTCAATTCCTCACCTGGCATCAGGATAAGATGCATGATCTGAGCATGCTGCGAGTCATGCAGTTTATAGCTTTGAATGCCATGGGGATTGGCTGCCTTGGGCAGATTGTGATAATTATTAATAACCATTAGATTATCTCTCCTTTGATTGAGATCACATTTACTTTTACCATCATAAATTTCTGGGCTTTCTCCAGCGATTTCTGGATAATGAATTCTGTCCCGCCGCAGCAAGGCACTTCCATACGGGCAATAGTAACGGAATTTATTTTGTGTGTCTGGAAGATCATTGCCAGTTTCTCAATATATTGATCTATATCTTTATCAAGTTTGGGACATAAAACGATAGGAACCCGTCCTTTAATAAATTTAGCGTGAAAATCAGCATAGGCAAACGGTACGCAGGTTGCCGATATCAAAAGGTCAGCATTTTCCAGATAGGGGGCAGAGGGGTTCAGCAGATGAAGCTGCACAGGCCAGGTCTGTAATTCCGGCTGAGCAACAGTTTTTTCTGTTATCTTTGGGGGTATGCGATCAATAGTCTGGGTTTGGGTAGAAGGGCAACCTCCGGAAGGACAGGTATCTTCATCAATTTTGGGGATTGGCAGTCCCTTTCGCAATAAAATCGCCAAAGCTTGTTCAAAATATTCCTTTTGATCATGGTCTCGCAGGTGTTTTAGATGGGCTTTTATGGTATTATGTCCGGCTTTGATGATATTTTCCAGTACTATAGCTTCATCATAAGCCTCAGCTTCTCGAGTAGTTACAGAAATAGCACCCAAAGGGCAATCACCTATGCAGGCCCCCAGTCCATCGCAAAAAAGGTCACTCACCAGTCTGGCTTTGCCGTCAATTATCTGCAAGGCACCCTCCGGGCAACCTGGTATACAGTTCCCGCAGCCATTGCATTTATTCTCATCGATTTGAATAATTTCTCTTTTCATAATCTCTCCTTAGTTAATATTCACTAACATAATATATAAAAAAATATAGCTCAAGTTATCATTTTCTTAACTGCAATCCAAAGCAGTTCTCCTTCAAGTTTAAGGTCAAAATTGCAGTCTGCCAGACCCCATTGATTGATCAGCAAACGCAGTGAACCAAAGATGATGCGGAACATTTCCCGCGCGGAGATATCGGCACGAAGTTCACCTTTAAACTGACCTTCACGGATAATATTTTGCATCGTGCTGGCATGCTGGTGCATGATATCGAGCATTTTCTGGGAATAGCGTGGATCATCTCTAAAAATACCTTCAGCAAACATAACCTTGGCTGCTGAGGGGTTGGCAGAAAATCTCTGATAGCGGTCAAATAAGAATTTCTTTATTTTACTTATGCTATCCAGTCCCTGCTTTTCAGTTTCAGTAAGCACAAAACGTGAGATATCCTGAAAGCTGTCGAGCATTGCCATGATAATAGCATATTTGGAATCAAAGTGACGGTAAATAGCTGGTTCAGAAAACCCGGCTTCTTTTGATATATTCTTGATTGTGAGGTTCTGGATACCTTGATCGGCTATCAGCTTTATCGAGATATTCACAATCTGCTGCTGTCTTTCTGTAAGTTCCATTAGAACCTCCTGTTTTTTAGTGCGTGCCAATAGTTAGTGAACGATAACTAATGTCAAGCTTTTTATTTATTCCCCAGATAAAACAGATACGAGACTGTTCAACATATTTTGAGGATTTTCACCGTAGGTGATATTTATTTGTAGCCCCAGGTTGGAGCGGAGCGACAATCTGGGGCTTTATAATTTATATTCACCTACCCGTCTCAAACACCGGCTC
>JAVCCT010000030.1 GCA_030765325.1 Candidatus Stygibacter frigidus
CCAAACACCGGCAGAGCCGGTGTTTGGGACGGGTAGGTGAATATAAATTATAAAGCCCCAGATTGTCGCTCCGCTCCAACCTGGGGCTACAAATAAATATCACCTACGGTGAAAATCCTCAAAATATATTGAACATTCTCTTCCCAATTGATTGATTTTTACTCACATAATACACCCCACATCTCCCAAATGAGAAATTACTGAAAAATATTGAACAGACATGTAGTGCTTAATTAATTGTAGAAAATACGAACCAGTCCCCTCTCCTTTTTTCCCCAACGGCAAAGCTGTTGCCGTGAAAATTAATTCATTAATAGTAATTTCACAGCAATATCAAGAGAAAGCTTTTGAGCCCCTTCCCAATTTAGATGTTGGTTATCAGAGTAATCTTCCAGGGAAAAATTCAATTCATCATTATGATAATCCAATAGTATTACGTTGTCACTAATAAGGATAAAATCACGATATTTTTTTTTGAATCTTTCAATATTGTTAAATTTAACCAGATTTGTATAAGGAAAATTGATGACTACAAGCTGGATATTGTTTTCTTCTGCTAATTGGACTATTTTATTATAATATTTAATTACTTCTGGATTAATAAGATTATCATTCCAATCATAGGTTATATTTTCATACCTATTACTATCAAATTTCTCAAAGCTTTTTGCAAAGCCTTTACCTACATAAATTTCATCACCTAATTCATTGTGCAGGTTTCCTGTAAGTTTATTAAAAATATAGGTTAAAGAATTTCCATCATTAAGGATGGGAAGGAAAAATTCTGCTTTTTCTCTCAATTTAAACCCATACCAGAAAAACTCCAGCTTTCTTCTTTTTGTTTTTATATTTTCCAGGATATATATTTTATAGGGTCTGGTGTAAAATCTTGTAAGCATGTCATAATGAATTTCTAAAATCAGATATTTTATATCATGGTATTCTATCACTTCTTGAAGGCAGTAATATGTTGCGGGAAATGGTTGAGCAGCAGAGCTAAGATTAAACGAGTTTAACTCAGTTTTTTCTTCTATGATCTGAGGTGAAATTCCATAAAGTGAGCGTGAAGAACCTAAAATTACTAAATCAAGTGTATTTGGATGAAGTTTATAAAATTCCTGCCATTGTTCTCGCGGATAATAAAGTCCAGTTTTAATCCAGTCTCGTTTGGATTCTGATAAGGCATTGTGAATTAAAATATTGATAACAATCCCTATTATAATAAAGATAGTCAGTTTAAACAATGTACGAAGATATTTCATAGATAGTTAGAATTGAAAGTAGATAAATTCAGCACTTTCTTTTGATCCTAAAGCCAAAATTATCATTAGGATAAAATAGTAATATCCCCAGCGTATAATTCTATTTTTAAATCGTAGCTGCACAAATTCGTCGAAATCAAGATGATCATTATATTCGGCTGAAATAAGAATGATAATGCCAGCCAGAGAATATAATAGAGCGCTGTAATTCAGATATATTTCACCTGTTTTTAAGGTGATAATTCCAGTCAGTACCTCCTGAGCCTGGGTTATACTGGAGGCGCGAAAAAAGACCAGACCTAAAGCTAAAATAACAAAAGTAATCAGATAGCGAAAGTATAAACTTAGATTAAAAAGCCTCCTTTTCTTTAACCATTTATCTAATTTCTTTCTGAAACGTCGAATAAGGATATCATAAATCAGAAAAACAGCCTGCCAGCCACCCCAGATCACAAACGTCCAGTCTGCCCCATGCCAGAGTCCGCTAAGCAAAAAAGTAAACATTGTGATAAGACACATGCGATAGATCGTTGGCTTTATCTCAACCAGAGGATAATAGATATAATCTTTTAGCCAGGTAGTGAGAGAAATATGGTTTTTTTGCCAATAAGCAGAAACATTGCGGGAGAAATATGGGAACCTGAAATTTACCATGAGTCGGAATCCCATGATTCTGGCTGAACCTCTTGCCAGATCAGAATAACCTGAGAAATCACAGTAGATTTGAATAGCAAATAAAATAGTGGCAATGATATAGGCTATTCCACCATACTGTGTGTGATTATTATATACTTCATTAACATATATTGCTGCGCGATCAGCAATAACAACTTTTTTGAACATCCCCCAGAGCATTAGTCTAAGACCCTGGGACAATTGGTCTTCGGAAAAATTATGCTTTTCATAGAATTGTTTAAGAAGATTTGTGGCACGTTCAATGGGACCAGCTACAAGTTGAGGAAAAAATGACACAAATAAGGCAAAAATACCAAAATTGCGTTCTACTTTCATATCGCCGCGATATACATCTATTGTATAACTTAGAGCTTGAAAAGTAAAAAAAGAAATACCAACGGGAAGAATGATCTGATTTAGAGGAATATTTAGCCCAATACCGAATTTCTGCAAAAAGAAATTTATCGTTTCTCCAAAGAAATTGAAGTATTTAAAATAATACAGGGTTGATAAACTAAGAACAACAGTCATTATCGTAATAAATTTACGCTGCCTTTTTTGCGTATATTTTGCCATCATCAATCCAGCAGAATAATTGATTATTGTGATACTTAGTAATAGAATAGCATAACTTGCCTTCCAGCTCATATAGAAATAATAACTGGCTATTAATAGAAGCAGCCATCTGTATTTATGTGGAACAATAAAATAAAGCAGGCATACAGTAGGGAAAAACAGGAGGAAACTTATTGAGTTAAAAAGCATTATCTATCATTTAGCGGAATATCCACCATCAATAATAATATTAGATCCTGTTATCCATCGAGCTTTTTCTGAGAGCAGAAAAGAGACTAAAAAGGCAACATCTGAAGGTTGTCCGAAACCCAGAGGATGTTGATTTTTTATTGTCTCAATCACATCAGAAGGATATTCTTTCATCATCGCAGAGGTAAGATTGGTTTCCACCATACCGGGAGATACACAATTTACGCGATGTCCTTGAGCAGCAATTTCCAGCGAAAGGGCTTTCACTGCACTACTGATCGCTCCTTTAGAAGCACAATAAGCGATTTTACCTCTTTCACCCAGGGTGCTCATAATGCTGGAAATGATAATAAAAGACAGTGGATTATGTATCAAAGATTTTTGTTTTAATATCTCTCTGATGAAGCTAAAGGATGAGATAGTGTTTATTTCATACAAATGCAGGAAATCTGCTTTGCTGGTTTTCCTGAGCGGTTTTGTTAGTTCAAACCCGGCTGCATGCACAAACCCATCAATTCTACCATATTCATGCTTGATGTCATTAATTTTTGCCTTTATTTCATCTTCCTGGCTTAGATCAAGTTCGTAAAACTTATTTCTACCCTGAGGAAGTGAGTCCATCAGATTTTTTAATTTAATCTTGTTTCTGCCAAACAGACAGACAGATGCCCCGTCTTCTACTGCAATCTGAGCAATGGCATTCCCTATTCCTCCACTGGCACCAGTAATCACAATAACTTTATTCTGCAGTGGTAGATTATTCAAATTTATCTATCCCGATCAGTTGAATAAGATCTTGAGGAGTATTTATTTTATTAAGTTGTCTGGCTGCTAGCTGTAAATTAAAATTTTTATGTATAAAAGCAATAATACTGAGAATAGAAAAAGAATCATAGTCATCGAGATCATTTAAATTACTATCGAATGTTAAAATCACATCATCTAACTCCAGAACACTTGCCAGGTTTACTAAAAATTCGGCTTTTTTCATTTGTTTCTCCATTTTTTTTATATTTTTATAACAGTTCCGCCCCAGGAGTATCCTACACCAAAACCTAAGAGCAGCACAATATTTCCCTTTGAAATCTTCTTATTTTCCTGTGCTTTTTTTAAAGCAATGGGTATTGTACTGGATACAGTGTTTCCTGTTTCTTCCAGATCGAGATAGAATTTATCTTCACTGATTCCACAAATTTCCTGCAGGTATTTCAGTATATACTTATTTGCTTGATGAAAAATCACTAAATCTAAATCATCAATAGATAGATTATTCCTGGCAAGAGTATCTTTGAATGTAATGGGTACATGGCTGATCGTAAAATTAAAGATTTCGGGACCATTCATATACAGATTATTATCTGAGCGAATATTTCCACTATCATCTTCTTTGCCTGGCAATTTTATATTATAACGGTTCTTTAAGCCTCCATTTTTGACTATCAGGTTTTCTGCTCCAGTGCCGTCAGTTCCCAAAGAAAACTTTAAAATATTTTCATCCTCTGAGTTGCTAATAAGTGTAGCTGTAGCGGCATCTCCAAAGATTGTTAAGTTAGCCAGATCCCGTTCATTGATATATTTGGAATATGTTTCAGCAGTGATCAGAAGAACATTTCTGGCTGTTTCACTATATATTAACCCTTTAGCCAGTGATAGTCCATAAATATAACCAGAACAGCCCAGATTGATATCCACTGCTCCGATACTGCTCTGAAGACCCAGTTTAGTCTGAATTATGCAGGCTCCTGAGGGAAGATAATATTCTGGGCTTTGAGTGCAATAGATCAGAAAATCAATTTTAGTTTTATCGTAACTACCACATAATTTGTTACCTGCCTCTATTGCCAGATCAAGAGCTGTTTCTGTTGCTTCTGCTACATGCCTGTTGCGTATCCCGGTTTTGCGGAAAACCTTTGATTCTTTCCATTTGTGAAACTTCTCTTCCAAATCTTTGTTGCTGATTATTTTACGGGGTAAGTAATACTCAATTAATTCTATTTTTGCTCCCATTATTACGTCCTATATCTTATACTTAATGTCTAATATGATTATTTGTAAATTTGATGTCAAGAGGATTTAATTGACATACAAAAAAATCCCCAGCCTGAGCTGGGGATATTATAGTTAATTTAGATATTTAGTGATCAGTTATTGATTATCCAGTTTACCAGACCTTTTGCCTGGAATATTTCCAGTAGAGCTGGGGGTAGTGGCGGGAAGGGGAATTCTTTTCCACCTATTGTAACCAGTCCTTTTTGCAGATCGACATTAACTGCGTCACCGGGACTATAGGCATCCACCACTTCCGGTAGAACGATGATGGGTAATCCCTGATTAACTGAAGAACGGTAGAAGATACGGTTAACTGATTTCACGATCACTGCTTTTACGCCGGCATGGGCAAGTCCTACTGCTGGATGTTCACGGGATGAGCCGCAACCGAAGTTTTCTCCAGCTATCAATACATCACCGGATTGCACATTATCTTTGAAACTGGGATCGAAATCTATGAAGAGATAGGGCATTATCGCTTCCGGGTCTGAGCTGAGTACTTTGTATGTAAGATTACCGGCAAACATCTGGTCAGTATTCAGGTTATCCACATCAGCATAATTCCAGGTAGTGCCTAATCTGCGATTATCTGTTTCAGCGATGGTGACAGTGTTTGATTGTTCATGTTGATAGGGGAATTTATCAATAGATTTGAATCCGCGAGGATCAGTGATAGCCCCTTTAAGGGCAGAATATGCTACTGCTGCGGGAGAAGCCAGATAAACAAAGGCATTTTTATTACCCATGCGTCCCAGGAAATTACGGTTAGCAGTTGATAATATATTATA
>JAVCCT010000267.1 GCA_030765325.1 Candidatus Stygibacter frigidus
ATATCAAGCTGGTAGAGCTGCAGAAATATGTAGAAGAACATCCTGAATATAAAATTATAGGAGTAATTATGGCTGGACAAAAAACACCACCTGCAAAGAAAAAAATGTTCTGGGTTATTGACTCAGATAAGAAAGTGAGAGAAGTAGAAGAAAAAGATATCATGGAGAATCCACAAGCATATCTGAATCTGGAGATTTGGGATAGACCTCCATATAAATATGAGGTGATTATTGCCTTAAAGAGAGTTAAAGCTTAGAAGATTTGACCTTCATTAGCAGCAGATAAATTAAAAAGGCAATTGAGACTCCAGCCCAATCGGCAGAAAAGTCCAAAGGAGAGCTATCCCTGCCTCTAATAAATAATTGATGCAGTTCATCTAATGCAGGCAGCAGTATTGCCAGAAACAGGTAGTTTTTTAACATAGGTTTCTGACGTTGTGATAATTTCAGGCAGATATATAAAAAAGCAAGGATCATATATTCTATAAAATGGACATATTTATCGAAACCCATTATATCCTTTTTTGATGACCCTATATCAGGGATAGAAGATACAATAATTATTGCAGTTAACCAGAGGTAATAAATTCCAGTCAACCAACGAGCTGTTTTATTCATAAGTATCCAATATCCAGTAAACAGAAAAAGGTTTCATATTATATCGAGCCTTCAATGGCAATCTATCTTCTGTATCAGAAATCCATAAAGAAAGTACATTGTCTTCATTTACAAGATTATTCGTCAGCATATCAGAACGTTGTCTGGTAGTTTGTGAAATCTTCTTAAATTTCACTTCCACTACAAATGCAGACTGCTTCCCGAGCACTGTATTAATATCTTCTTTATCCACAACCTGAAAATCTGCTTTCCAGATTAAAGAATTTGCATCGAGATAAATAGGGGAGTGGTTTTTAAGATGGGTGCGGATATAATATAAGGCAGAAAAGAAATCACGACTCTCAGGCATAATAGGATACTGAAAATCAAGCTCCTTTGAGAGCAGGCTTTTGCGATCAGCTTTCAAATTAATCCGGTCATAACCGATTATTCTATTTTCGGTATAGTCTTTTTGGTAGATAATTTTACGGTATTCATTTGGTAGAAACTCACCAAAATAGTTGATTTGATATTGATTATCCATACGATTGGCAATACTTCCAAACCCTGACGCCTTTGCTGTCACAGTAAGCACACTATCACAATCAATCATATCGACCTTTACTACTTTAAAACCTAAATAACGGATACTCATTTGCAAATGTTCAGCGAAAACAGAACTACTTATTGCAAGGAGGAATATAATCAGAAGGCTTCTAATTCTCAACTTTTCTTCAATTTTTTTACACGCACATAGTGAATGCGTCTTGATTTAATATTCGTGACTACAAATTCTATCCTGTCTTCATAAATATAGGAATCATATCGGGCAGGCACTCGATTAAATCGATCATATAAAAATTCTGCCAGATTATCATAATCCTCTTCAGGAATATTAAGGTCAAATTTCTGATTTAACTCAGATATTGATACCATACCATTAATGATAAATTCATCATCACTTATCATGCTGATAGTAGGACCTTCCTTATCATATTCATCCAGGATCTCGCCGACCAACTCTTCTAATATATCTTCCAGGGTCAGTAGTCCACTGGTCCCGCCATATTCATCAACAACCACAGATATTTGAATTTTCTTATGCCTGAACATATTTAGTAAATCACTGATCTGGCTATTTTCTGTCACATAATTTGGGCTGCGGATCAGAGAAGATATTGAGGTTTTATCTGGGTTTAAAATTACATCTTTGGCATAGATTATTCCTATAGTATTATCAATGCTGCCTTCATAGACTGGAAGTTTTGAATGACCTGATTCCATCAGAAACTGCTTTAGGTCTTTATAACTTTCAGTACTTTCTATTCCCACAATGTCTACGCGGGGTGTCATGATCTCACAGGCTTTTGTTCCTGAAAAGAATCTGAAAATACTCTGGATGATTTCTTTCTCGCTATCTTCAAGGGGATGATCGGTAGATTCTGATTGCAGTAGATTTTTTAAATCCTCTGTTGTGATATTATTATTTTTATCAACACTATGACGTGATCTATTGGAGAAAATTATATTTATAAACTCCAATATTTTTATAAGTGGATATAGCAGGTAATATAAGATGATCAAAGGTAAACTGGTAAACTTGCTGAATTTTTCGGATGTATTATAAGCAAGTAGTTTGGGTGTGATCTCACCAAAGATCAGCAGGATGAATGTCATAATCACGATTTCGAAAGCGATTGAAAATGCATGCCCCTTTGATCCAAAATATTTTTCACCAATTTCCAATGCTATCAATGCTGCTATACTGGAAGCTGCTACATTTACAAGAGTGTTACCAAGCAGTATGAGCACTAGTAGTGACCTGGGATTAAGAAGCAGTTTATTTATTCTTCTCTCACGGGAATTTGTGCTTTTTTCATACTTTTTGATCTGGATCTTAGTCAATGAAAAAAATGCCGTCTCTGATCCTGAAAAAAAAGCTGATAAGAAAAGTAATCCTACTAAAAATATATACGAAAGGCTATCTTCCACTTTATCTGACAATCTCCTTTATGAATTTTTTATAAAAATTCTCTTTTTTATGCATTACTAACTGCTGCTGCTGGGATATGTGATCATATCCTAATATATGAAGCAGTCCATGTAAAAACAGTGTCTGAATCTCATAGTTCAAAGACATATTACCCTTTTGAGCAAATGCCTGTTCAATGTCAATAATAATATCACCTAATTGCGGGAGAGATGGATATTCACCAGTAAAAGACAATACATCCGTTTTGCTGTCATTACCACGGAATTTACGGTTCATCTCACGAATCGTTTCTCCATCGCAAAGGATAAATCCTATCTCAAGTTCTGAAAACTCTGAATCCACCTTTTCATCAAACTCAGCTTCTATTACTCTGGATGCCAGCTCATTAAAAATCGATCCTTCGAATTGCTGATTTGTATTATTTATTAAATGAACTACGCTAATCATCTTCTGGATACTCAATCCTGGTGCTGTAAACACCCAGTAGAATTGGATGCATTGCATTTGCTATTTTACGCAGATCACTTATCGTCACAGGTGCCTGA
>JAVCCT010000080.1 GCA_030765325.1 Candidatus Stygibacter frigidus
GCTGCATATCAACGGATATTGAAGCTCTTCACGCCGTATATAATTCAAAATCCCTGCGTTAAAATGCGACACATATTTATGACCCAATGCTTAGAAGGATAAACAGCAAAGCACATACTCAAATTATACGGTATTTGTTAATAAATATGAGCACTTTTATTCTGCAGAAATTGAAAACCTGCAATGCTATCAATTTCTGCATTGAACAGTCTCAGTGCTTTGTTGTTCCGCCTTAAAGCCGGTAATGGTTTGATCAGGAGTGTTACTATGTATATTAAAATGATAATATTTAAAATCAAGTGTATAATATAAGAACAAAAATCGTGTTGAATAATTTACGAAAAAAAATAGGATTGATGTAATATTTGATATAAGAAATAGTCTATTTTTTAATTCAGATGGCTATATAAGTTTTAGACTTTTCAGGTTAAAATGATCATTAAAATGAAGATTAAGGTGAGACATCAGAATGCGGGTGATCTGTTTAGCAGCTTGGGGAGATATTGCTATGCTATCAAGTTTTATTCCAATTGCTGGTAAAATATTCAATAGGTCTTTTTCTTCCGTAGTAATTTTTTCAATCATCAACGGGAAAGCGTCATTTTCGCATTGAGGACAGATGAATCCCTGTTTTTGGAGGTGATAGCCGTTAAATAGGGATGTTTCTTTTCCGCAGGAAACGCAGTGCATGAGGTCAAGGGTGATGCCATTTAATTCAAATACTCTTAACAGCAGTCGCCAGAACAGGGCAATTGAGTTATTATCAAAATTATGAGTATAGCTTAGGTAGTTTTTGAGTAGAATATAATAAGTAGTCGCTTCCGGGACAGGGATGATCATTTGGTCAAAGAGTTCGGCACCAGCTTGAAGTATGGCAGTTGTTTGAAAGCTGGCATTTTCATAAGTCTGCTTTAGTTCACAGGTTTTCAGGATATGCCATTCAGAGTCTTTTTTTCTATGAGTAGAGAACTCCAGTTCTGCCAGGATTTGCAGCAAACCGAAGGCAGGATTTTTAGATTGTCTTACACCTTTTGCCAGTAATGTGATTTTGCCATCCTGAGGTGTGAGAATATTGCAGATAATGCTTGTTTCGCGATAGATGACTTTTTTTAATATAATGCCTTGATAGAGTTTATCCGGTTGATAATTCATTTGGAAATTCTTTAGGTTGGTTAATTTTATTTATCAGCCAGCTAATAATGATAATGGCTGCAATACTGATAATCAATAGATTGAAAGGTATATCGTCATTTTTCATGATATTAGCCAGGAAGGGGATTTGATCACCCCATTTTGATAATACTACTGTGGAGGAATTATGCAGGGCATGAGCCAGCATCGTGATAAAAATACTCTTTGTTTTTATCAGCAGATAACCTAACCAGATACCCATGAGTGCTGCAGGTAGCAAGCGGAAGAAATCAAGATGGAATATCCCGAATAAAACGCCCGAGATGATTATTGCTTTCCAAATGCCTGATTTCTCAAAACCTCTGATCACATACCCACGGAAAAGCATTTCCTCACAGATAGCAGGTAATAGAGCGATTATGAAAAGAGTTTGCCAGATAGGCAGTTCATGCAATTGCATAATTTTCTGCATGCTTTCCAGATATGATTCAGGAAGAGGGTAGAGGAGGTTTACTATTTGCATGGAATATGCTGAGATTATGAATCCCGGAATAACTGCTGCTGCTGTTAGAACAAAATTAAGCGGATTTGTGCCTTGCAGCCGGGCAGCTTTTTTGATATTAGTCCGCGAAAGTTTATAGATCAAAAGCACTGGAAGTAGCACAAGGAGTACTTCAGTTTTTATCAAACCAGAATACAGGTCTTTTGTCTGCCAGGGAGTTCCCAAATAATAAAAGAGCATAAGCACAAGTAAAAATACACCAATAACAAATTGGGTTGAGAAAATATCTCCTTTTTGTTTACCCCAGAATTTTAAGCTTTTCTCTTCTGTAGTTCTAAATAGTACATTTTCTTTTTTAAAGAGATTTATGCTTATCATCACACTTGCTCCAGCCAGAACCAGAGTGGAAATGATCACCGTAAGATAGTGGCCTAAATTCAAATCACCCAGTAATAATTCTTTCAGAAGAAGTGAGAAATTGATGATAGGTATCAGGGCATAACCGTAATTAAGTTCAAAGCCAGGGAAAGCACTTATCATGGAAAACATCATTCCGATTAGCAATAGCGGAGTCTGGTAAGATGAGCATTCTTTCACATTGCGTGACCAGGTAGAAAGTGAGAGCTGGATGGCAGCAAATAATACCGCCAGAGGTATCATGGCAAGAAAGATAAGTAGAAAGCTGACGATTGGCAATTGTACCTGGCTCATATCCATCTGTGCCATTCCAAGAATATGCCGCGTGGATATATACATACTGAGAAGATTCATAAATACTGTTATAAAGGAAAAAGTGATTATCGTCAGGAATTTACCAGCTACCAGTTCCAGTCGGCTGGCAGCACTCACCAGTATCGTCTCCAGCGTTCCTCTATCCTTTTCTCCAGCCACCAGATCAGATGCCACAACAGCACCACTGGAAATTGTTAATATGATCAGCATATAGGCTAGAAACTTACCTAGCAGTGCACCCAGAATCTTTTGGGGTGGAGCAATGTTTACCGGCTCCACTTGAATGGCTTCCAGTATTTCATCGGATATATCCAAATCACTAAGCCTGCGGCTTACAATATCCCATTTGGTGTAATTAGCTATATCTTTTATTTTTGAATATGCTTTCTGGCTTTTTTCATCGGTATTATTAAAATATGCATCAATAATAAGCCTTTCATATTCTCCATTAAGAGTATCTCGAAGCGATAGGAAAGCTTGAATATCATTATTTTCTACTAGTTCTTTAAATTGATTGTTCCAGCTTTGTTTATAGGTAATTTGCACAGAAAAACTATCTTCATCTTCTAATCCTCTGATCAATTTGTTAGAGTCATTAGAATTAACCTGATCATATACATAAACGATTTTTTCTGCTTCCTGGATTTTGGTTTCCTGCCGAGAAGCTATTGTGGCAACAAATATGCTGATGAAGGGATACAGGACAATTGGCAGAATTATAGCTGTGATAATAGTCCGTCGATCTCGAAAGAGATCAAGCATCTCTTTTCTAAAAATTACCAGTATTTTAGTCCAGTTCATTTTCTTCTATAACCTTTATATCATCGCAGCGGGACACATAATCAATAAATATATCATCCAGATCAGCTTTGCCAGTATCTATTTTCATTTCTTCCCAGGTACCCTGTTTGAGCAATCTGCCCTGATGTATCATAACGATCCGGTCGGCTATACGTTCTGCTTCCCGCATGATATGAGTAGAAAATAATACGCATTTTCCTTCTATTTTACAGGTATGAATGAAGCGGATAATGTTTTTGGCAGTAAGAATATCCAATCCGGCAGTTGCTTCGTCAAATATCATCACTGGAGGGTCATGGACAATAGATCGGGCGATGGATACCTTTTGCCGCATCCCGGTAGATAAGCTGTCTATTTTCTTATCCAGAAAATCATGCATATCCAGCATGGAATTGAGCAATTCAATGCGTTCTTTGATGCGGGATTTATTCATATCATATAGTTTGCCAAAATAGGTAATGAGTTCACGAGCAGTAAGTCTGCGATATAAGCCGGTATCGCCCGAAAGAAATCCTAATCTCCTGCGAATTTCCTGAGGCGATTCCAGAAGATCATATCCACACACTGATGCTTTGCCCGAAGTAGGTTGCAAAACGGTGGAAAGCATACGCATTGTAGTTGTTTTTCCAGCTCCATTCACGCCTAATAACACTACTATTTCACCCGCATTAGCAGAAAAGGATAAATTATCTACCGCCTTAAGATTTTCACCTTCTTTCTGCGGGAATTCCTTGGTTAATCCATCAACAGTGATCAATATTATCCTCTTTAATCGTTAAAATATATAGCTGTTATGGGATTGATCCTGCTTGCTTTGAAAGCCGGATAAGCTCCACTCACAATACCGATCAATATAGAAAATCCAAAACCCAGGGCAATTCCCTGCCAGGGTAATTCAAATTGCTGCTTTAAAGCAGAGGAAATTATCATGATTACTCCTTTCGAAATCAGAGTACCGATAGAAGCAGCGATGACAGCAAGGATTATAGACTCTGAAAGGAAAAGGAAAAAAACATCAAATTCTGTGGCACCAATGCTTTTGCGGATGCCAATCTCTTTCATGCGTTCACTGATTGAGATCAGTAGCGTACTGAATAAACCGATTCCACCGACGATCAAAGATATAGATGCAATCGTGGAAAGAGTTATATTGAGCTTTTTCATCATATCCTTTAGCTCATCAGTGATCTTGAACATAAATGCACCCACATCATTGAACTGAAAATCATGAGACATATTATGCTGAATCAACATTGTCTGACGGATAGCATTTTTCATAATCGGAAAGTCTTTATCTCCATAAGCCTGGAAATATATATAACCAATTGCCCCATCAGAAGAGAGATATTTCGCTGCGGTAGATAGCGGGATATAAATCGCATTAAGATCTCGCTCACGTTCCCAGCGGTTAAAGTTCATTCCAGTAGTGTAATTAAGCTTGTCCTCTCCAAGTATTCCGATTATCTTATAGCGCATATTGCCTGCTTTAAGGTACTTACCCAAAGCACCTTCAGGAAAATTCTCCTGGGCAAAATTATAACCTAATATGCAGACCTTTAAGGCATCTGAATCTTCCATCCGGTTAAAATATCTTCCTTCAGTAACTTCATAGCTTTTTGAATGGAAAAAATCATTATTGGTGGCATTCACCCTCACCCAGTCAGATTTATGGCCTTGAGTTCCAGGTGATCTTTCCCAGTTCTCGATCATGCCGTAAGTATATTTGGTTTCCACCTGACGTGAAAGCACTTCATAATCATCAAAAGAAAGAGGCTTTTGGGAGCGGTTGATATACATAAAGCGTCTGTGGCGACTGGAAACAGTGGAAGTGGAATTACCTTCTTCACCCGGATATAATAGCAATGAATTATTCCAGCCAAGTTGCTCCATGTTTTTCATCACCATACTCTTGATTCCATTTACAGCTGAGAACATTGTGATCACGGCAAATACACCAATCACAATACCAAGTAAAGTGAGAGCACTCCGCATTTTGTGCTCAAATATATTACGAAGACTACTGGAGATATTTTCACTTATATGCATCAGGATTTCCTGGATTTCTTTTTCCCTGTATCACCTGCTGCTGCTATAATCTTTTTACAATCTTCATAACTGAGTTTTTCCGGTTCATAATCTGCTGGTATTTTTATATTTTTGCGCCCATAAGATATATATGGACCCCATCTTCCTTTGAGCACTCTCAGCTTTTCATCTTCAGCAAATTCTTTGATGATCCTGTTTTTCTTCTCTTCTTCCTGTTCTTTGATCAGTTTCAAAGCAGATTCCAGATCCACTTCATTAAGATCTGTTTTCTTATCCAGAGAATAATTGTTCTTTCCTGTTTTGATATATGGTCCATATCTGCCATTTGCCAGGAAAACTTCTTCACCCTCATGCTCCCCCAAAAGGCGTGGAAACTCGAATAATTTTAAAGCTTCCTGCAAAGTTATTTCATCAATGCTTTTATCTTTTGGGATACTGGCAAAGCGAGGCTTTTCATCATCATCTTTATCTCCGATCTGGATCATTGGCCCATATCTTCCTAATCTGGCGACAACTTTTTTGCCGGATTCAGGATCAATACCCAGATTGGTTTCTCCACTGAACTTTTCTGATTCCTTACCTGTGAGTTCAACTATTTTATGAAATGATCCATAGAAGCGATCAATCATAGTTTTCCATTCCAGATTACCTTCAGCAATTTTATCAAATTCTTCTACTACTGATGCTGTGAAATTATAATCCATGATATCCTCAAAATACTTGATCAAAAAATCATTAACTATAATACCAATATCAGTGGGAAACAATTTACCTTTTTGAGCCCCATATTTTTCGCTCTTTTGTTTTTCAACCACTTTGCCTTTAGCAAGTTCCATAACGCAAATTTTTCTTACAAGGGCTGGTTTATTAAGCTTCTCAACATATTTTCGCTTTTGGATTGTCGATATGATAGGAGCGTAAGTAGATGGTCTACCGATCCCCAATTCTTCCAACTTTCTCACCAGCATAGCTTCGTTATATCTTACTGGTGATTGAGTATATTTTTGGGTTGACGTCATTATTATCAGATCAAGAAATTCTCCTGTTTTGAGGGGGGGAATGGTCTGCACGTCATCTTTGCTGCTTCCATTAGTGTCATACACCTTCAGGAATCCTGGAAAAGTAATAACTTCAGCTTTAGCAATCAGATCTTCTTCCCGAGTCGATATATCAATGGTCACTGTAGTTCTTTCAAGCTCTGCATCACTCATCTGACTTGCAATAGACCTTTTCCAGATAAGTGCGTATAATCTCTTCTGATCATTTGTCCCTTCTATTTCTCTATTATTTGCATAAGTGGGACGAATGGCTTCATGAGCTTCCTGAGCACCCTTGCTTTTAGTTTGATACTTTCTGAGCTTGTAATATTTGCTGCCAAAATCTGAGATAATCTCTTTCTTGATCATACCCAGTGCCAAATCACTCAAAGTAACAGAATCTGTTCTCATATAAGTGATAAATCCAGATTCATATAGCTGCTGAGCAACCATCATGGTTTTTGCAACTGTGAATCCCAGCTTTCTGCTGGCATCCTGCTGCAGGGTGGAAGTAGTAAATGGGGGAGGGGGAACTCTCTTTCCTGGTTTGGTTTCAATATTTTTTACTTGATATTTTGCCGGGATACAGTCAGTTAAAAATTTCTTAGCGGTATCCCTTTCTCCCAGATTATCAGCCCCTTCTGCTTTTAATGTATTTTCATTTACATTGAATTCAGCATTAATTTTAAAATATTCTTCTTCCTGGAAACTCTTAATCTCATTTTCTCTATCTACAATCAATCTTGTAGCAACTGATTGAACTCTACCTGCACTTAATTTTGGCATAACCTTTCGCCATAATAAAGGAGACAATTCAAAACCTACAAGTCTATCCAATATTCGTCGTGCCTGCTGGGCATCTACAAGATTATAGTCTATTTTGCGAGGATTTTCAATTGCTTTAA
>JAVCCT010000225.1 GCA_030765325.1 Candidatus Stygibacter frigidus
CTTTTACTATAAAATATTCCTTAAGTTCTATATGATATAATACTGCCCCGGCTACCTGACCTTTATCATCCAGTATTAGTTCAGTAGCTGAGCTATATTCCAGATATTTCACGTTCTGGGCATTGCTATATACTTCATCCCTGAGCACACGGCAGATTCCTGCACCGGTATAATCACGAGTCGAGTGCATCCGATTACGACAGGTTCCACCCCCTGGCTTCACTGTCATTCTGCCATCATCATCTTTATCAAACATCACTCCCAGGTCTTCCAGCCATTTGATAGATTTTGGAGCATCCATCACCAGAGCTTCCACCAGTTCTTTCTTGTTATCAAAATGACCACCGCCAATCACATCCAGATAATGCAAGGTGGGACTGTCATCTCTTTGATCAGCAGCCTGAATACCGCCCTGTGCCATCATGGAATTGCTGTCTCCCAGTCTGAGTTTGGTTACCAGAAGGGTTTTTACTCCCTTTCTATCTGCCTCAATTGCTGCTGAAAGTCCCGCAGAACCAGCACCAATTACCAGCACATCAGTTTCATAATCAACTTTTGAAAGGTCAAATTCATTTGATCTATTGCGTGGATATGATTCCATGATGTTCACTACTTCATTGGTGATCATTTCACCTTTATTTACTCCAAGCCGCATTTCACGCAAGGCGTCTTTTTTATAATCTGGATGATAGGTTTCCAGAATGTCTTCACGCTCCTGCTCATTCATGGGAGGATATACTTGTTTCCCTTGTTTCTTAGCGATTGCCAGTCTTTTTGCTCGAGTGGCTTCTACTTTTTTTATTGATTCCATCATATATTCTGGATACATTTATTGCCTCCCAATCTTATCTAATCTTCATTTCGCGGGAATAATACTTTTTAACCAGATCATCATGACCCATATTATTCAATTCTTCGATTTCTGCATCAAATTTACCTTCATCAATTTCTTTTAATCTGTCTGCCAGTTCAGGACTGGGTTTTGCCAGATATTTTCCATATAATCTCTGTGCCAGAGTAGCTGCATTGAATTGCACAATATCTGCTGGACAGCGCAGCGCACATAATCCACAGCGTATGCAGTCAAATGATGTAGATGCTGCTGATGCAATATCACCTCGCTTAAGCTGTTGAATATAATCCATCACTTTTATATCCTGAGGACATGCTTTGGAGCAGGTATTACATGCTACGCAACGAAATATTGTGGGAAAAAGCTCTTTGAATGTATTTACATCCGGTTTTAATTCAGCAAGATTATAACGTGGTCTTTCTGCTGGCACAAATGGTATTTGCACCAGTGACATTTCATCGGTTACTACGGTTTGGCAGGCTAATCCACCTCTTAATTTAAAATCACCCTTTTCCCGATAAACTGTGGCACAGGCTCCGCAGAATCCTTCCCGGCAACCCAGTCCTTTCTTTAGCTGAAATCCAGCATATTCCCAAGCCATGATTATTGTGGAACCTTCAGGTACTAACTGAGGTTCACCCATTATATAAACAGTGACCATCTTTTGCTCTACTGCCATCGTCAATGACCTCCATAGGTTTTATTTTTTAAATATTTTCTCATTTAATATCGGCATGCCATCAACTTTATTATTGGCAAAACCATATTCATTTATATCAAGTCCCAAAGCAATCGCCAGAAGCTGAGTAAAATACAAAACCGGTATTGGTTCAAAGCCAGGATTTTGAATTTGGATCAATGCTTGACGGTTATCCAGATTAAAGGCACATAATGGGCAACTTGTAACTATCACGTCTGCTCCATTTGCCCGGGCATCTTCTAATATCTTTCTGGTTAGTTTAATTACGATATTTTCCTTGCTAACAGTTAAATAACTGCCACAGCAAGTTTTGCGGGAACGCCAATCCACTGCTTCTGCTGATAGTGATTTGATAAAATTCTCCATTATTACAGGCTCTTCCGCATCATCAATTCCCACTTCTTTTGGGCGTATCAGCATACAACCATAATATGGAGCTACTTTTAATCCCTTCAGTGGAACTTTCACTTTCTTAGCAATTTCATCAAAGCCATAATCTCTTAAAACTTCCAGATAATGCACCACGTCCAGACTGCCATCATATTTCTTGTCTTCTTTATACATAAAATCATTGATAGTTTCCAGTTCATCAGCATGTTCCTGCATCTTAAGGTTAGATCTTTTAAGCGTATTCATACACATTGAACAGAGTGTGAGCATTTTGTTATCTGTATCCACCATCTTTTCATCCTGCATCTCAAGTACTCTGATCATATTGCGAACTGGTGCCAGATGGTGCATCAAATCATCACTGGTGAGAGAAGAAACTACTCCGCAACAGTTCCAGCGGGGAATCTCAACAAATTCAATACCCAGTGATGCTCCAGAGGCTATGGCAGATTTCTCAAAACTGCTGCCATAAGTCTTTAATGAGCAACCTGGAAAATATGGTATCTTCACTTTTATCTCTCCTTATTATATTCTATGAACTAAGTTTTCGCAAAGCCGCTATCAATGCTATCTGCGGTAATTCTTTCAAAACTTCTTTAGGGAGATCATCGATATCAAGATTATTGATCTCATCCCTCAATTTGATCTGTCTTAGAGCTTCTGCTATCTTGGAAACGTCCAGCTTTCGAGGACAACGTACAGTGCAGGTATTGCAGGTTGCGCATATCCACAAAGTATCACATTCCAGCACGTCTTCCTGCCCCAGCATCACTTTACGCATTAACTGCGCTGGGGTGATATCCATTTCTTCCACAAAAGGACATCCTCCCGAACAGGTTCCACACTGATCACACATCGCAGTGTTCTCTCCAGATAATTCTTCCACTTTGCGTTGAAATTCCAATGTCTTTTCGTTTAATACTATTTTTTTCATAATTACCTCTTATAGCCTACTTCGCTGCTGATCAGTTATTGGCTCTCCAGCTTTCACTTTTGCGGATAGGTCTGTGATCATGGCAATAAATTTCTGTAGATCACCGGCTGTGAATTCACTAAAGAATATCCTGTCTTCTGCTATTCCTGCTTCAGCAAGTTTTGCTTTGGCATGTGCTATTGATTGCTCAGCCACATCCATGCTCCAGGGATATAATGAACTCGCAGAAGGACAATCTCCCAAAATTACCAGGTCAGCTCCCTTCTTAAAGGCGTGCACGATCAGATTAGGAGTGATCCTTGAAGAACTGGGCACTCGCATGATCCGCGTATCAATATCATATTTCATCTTTCTGATACCCAAAGCATCAGCCAGACGGTAAGTACATGTATTATCAGCAAAAACAAGCAGACGGGTATCTCCTGGCTTTTTTCCTTCCAATATGCCATCTATACTCTTATACATCTGCTGGTTTGAACTGTTATGGAAGTCAATCGCTTCCACAGGGCATACTGGCAGACAAGCTCCACAGCCCACGCATAATGCTTCCACCACTTCTGCTTTATCACCTTTCATTATGATAGCATCTTTGGGACAGGCAGGTACGCATTTCCCGCAGCCATCACAAATATCGGCATTGACAAAGGCTAATTGTGGATCTACGTAATATTCCTTCTGGGCAAGAGTTACCATCACTCTCGCTGCTGCTGCACTTGCCTGAGCTACTGTATCTGGAATATCCTTTGGTCCCTGAGCTACTCCACAAATGAATACACCTTCTATATTAGTATCTACCGGTTTAAATTTGGGATGTGCTTCCTGCAGGAATCCATCTGAACTCTTAGTGAGTTTCAGGAAATTTACTATTTTCTCTGTGGAATCATTAGGCTTAAGTCCATTAGATAGCACTACCAGATCAAATTCACTTTCAATTATTTGCCTTGATAATGTATCTTCTGCTGTTAAAAGCACTTTTTCGCTATCTGGCACTGCATTAAGTTCAGCTACCTTACCTCTTATGAATTTGATCCCAAGTTGCTGAGAACGCTTATAATATTCTTCAAAACCTTTTCCATATGCCCTGAGGTCAGTATAAAATATATATATGTCTTTATCCGGTTTTGCCTGCTTCAATAGCGATGCCAGTTTCACGGCATACATACAGCAAACTCTTGAGCAATATTCTCTACCGATCTGCTCATCACGAGACCCTACGCACTGGATGAAGGCTACTCTTTTTCCTACTTGTCGGGGAGGGGGATTCTCTGTGATATGATCCACTATTCGCTCCATCTCCAACCCAGTTACCACATTTTTGAGCTTATCATATCCAAACATCGGCTTTTCTGAAGGCTCAATAGTATCATAACCCGTAGCTACTATTATATTATCTACTGTAAACTGAACTTTCTCAGGTTTCTGACTGAAATCAATTACTTTCTGAGGACATATTTCCTCACACTTATTACAGGACCCATCTTTGAAGTGCAGGCAGACCTTGTCATCTATCAGATACCTGAAGGGTATTGCCAAAGCAGCTGGTATATAGATTGCCTTGCGCTGCATAATTACCTGCTCCCACATATTGGGGGCACTAACTGGACAATTCTGCACGCATTGCTCGCAGATCAGGCATTGATCCATATCAATCTCAGGTTTAATATAACGTGGCTTCTTTTCCACTGTTATCTCAAAGTGAAGCCTGTGTCCCACTGTGCTAACTATCTCAGAATTGGTCATCAGATTAATATTAGGATGATCTTGCGCAGCAGCCATTTTAGGCGAAATAATGCAGGCAGAACAATCTTCGGTGGGGAAGGTCTTGGTCAGGATTGCCATCTTACCGCCAATTGTTGGCTCTTTTTCCACCAGATACACTTCATTACCCGTATCTGCCAGATCAAGTGATGCCTGAATCCCGGCTATCCCGCCGCCAATTACCAGTACCCGTTTTCCCATCTTGATCTTTTTCTGTTCAAGAGGATAATTTTCTCGGGCTTTGTTCACTCCCGCCAGCACCAGGTCTTTTGCTTTCTTAGTTGCTTCTTCAGGCTGGTCTTTATAAGGCCAGGAACAATGTTCACGCAGATTCACCAATTCTAATACAAATTGATTTAATCCTGCTTTTTCCATGGTTGATCTAAAGGTTTTTTCATGAAAATGAGGTGAACAGGATGCTATTACTATTCTGTTCAAGCCCTTTTCTTTTGCTTCTTCGATAATCAGTTTCTGCCCTGCTCCAGAACACATATTGGAATGGATTTGCACTACAGAAATATCTTCCTTACCTTTCACAAATTCCTGTACTTCCGGTAAATCGATGGTTTTGGATATATTCCCGCCACACTGGCAAAGAAAAACTCCGATCTTCTTTTCAGCCATTTTACCCTCGTATTTTATCTTTATTTGATTTTAATAAATTATTCACTTCAAAGTTGTTTAACTGGCATCTGTTAGCCTTTTTCATGTGTAGCTCATGCGTGGTTATTCTATTATTGTCGTTGGTTAAACCTGCAATATTTCCTTCAGCCAAAAAACCTCCTTAAGGTTATCATAAATCCCCTGTTGCCGATTTTGCTCCTCTTGAATAGTTTTAAAACTATATTCTCTGTTTTAATGTCAAGCAGAAATCTTCTAATAAATTATAGAATCTTCAATTACCCCAGCCAAAACCTCCTGAATGGTCGATCACCTTCAGAATAGTTGATCAAATGGAAGAAATTTATAGCTTGTCTTTGATAATTTTGTTGTGCATCTGTCGTCACCATCCGGGAGGTCTATCGACCATCCAGAAGGTAACTTAGCTTTGTTCAAGACCTCCCATCTGAAACCTTCTGGATGGTCGGAGACCTCCCGAATGGTTGACTTTTTTAAATATATATTATCTCCATTAGTTCCAGTTATTTAGACCTGTTAGAATTGATAAAAAAC
>JAVCCT010000341.1 GCA_030765325.1 Candidatus Stygibacter frigidus
ATACATTTTTGTGGTTCCAACCCTTGAAATCAATCCAGCTACTGCCAGAAAAAGCATCCCTTTAAAAAATAGATGTGTTACTGACATATAAAGAGCAGTTGTCCAGCCAAGATGTGATAGTAATGCAACGGAGAGGATCATATATCCAAGCTGGCTCATGGAAGAATATGCCAGGAGGTATTTGATATCCTCCTGAAATACTGCCATCAATGCTCCAAAGAAAGCCGTTATGACTCCAATCCATCCCAGCAGATTAGATATTTCAAATATGCCCAGAGCTCTGGTTCCCATAAATCCCAGCAGCATAATCAATCCCCAGAGACTGATCTTGCTCATCATGCCGGAAAATATTGGTGAGATTTCATCTTCAGCTTCGGCATAGGCACCTGGTAGCCAGATATGTAGACCAACTGCTGCTGCCTTGACCAGGAATCCGGCAGCTAAAAGTAAATATACCGGGATAGCATAAGTATGCAGATTTGCCAGATATCGCAAAGCAATACTTCCAGTCTCTGCAAAACTAAGTGCAAAGCCGGTGAGGATCATAAGAGCTGCACTCAAAGAAAAGAGTATATAGATCAAAGCCGGCTTCTCTCCATTTTTACCTCGTAACACGAGCAGCCAGGAACTTATAGTCATATATTCCCACACAAGGAAAAACTCCAGACTGGTTTTGGCGAAAGGTATAAAAGCAAGTGAAAGTATCAGCATGATCAGAAATTCAAAATATCCCTGACTGTATTTTTTGGAATTCAAACTCGCTATGGACATCACTATCCCGCCACCTATGAACATGAACTCAAATATTCTTACTATTCCTTCAGCCATAGGGTAGATAAACCAGCCAAAAAATGCCAGTAAGACGATCATTATCATTCCCCGCACTCGAGAAGGTAAAAAATGCATCATTGCCATTATTACCAAACCCAGAATTGGTATCTGGAAGATCACTCTCGTATTGACCAAAGTATCAGCAAAAGAAGGATATATCATCAGTAATGCCAATGCTGCAATATAAGGAGGGATAATTTTATGAAGATGAATTTTAATTGGTTCTGCAGGTTCTTTCTTAATGGAACTGCCAAACCAGCGTAACAGGTAAGTGGCTTCCAGCAGTGAGCCCAGTATTATAGGAATTATCCAGCCGATAAGATGATATTCCGCCAGCCTGTTTATCAATAGCCACTTTGCCCAAAATCCTGGGAAAGGTGGTAAACCAACCAATGCAAAAGCAAAGAAAGCAAACACGATTATTAAAGTAGGATGACCTTTTAATGACCAATCAGAGATCTTCTTTTTCTTAATGATTCCGGCTATCCAGAATAAACCAGCTTTTGCCAGAAAGTGATTAATAAATAGTGCTCCGGCAATATATATCAGGTTATAAGGTAGATCTTTGTGGATAGGATATTTTGATATTATTAGCAATACTGCAGTCAATAGCCCCATTTGGGCAATAGAAGAATATCCCAGTAATCTTTGGGCATTTTTCTGCTTAAGAGCAGATAGATTGGAAAATACAAAAGTCAGCATACCCATTAAGATCAGGATATCAAACCAGTAAATAGGGATCATGGGGATCAATTTATAAAATGTGAAAATAAATCCAGTAGCTACTATACTGGCGACCATAGCACTGATTCCTGGATGTGCTGCCTGATACACGTCAAGTGCCCAGCCATTTGCAGGCCAGGGTTTGAGCTCTATCAAGAAGGCAACAATGATCAGAAATAGAGCTGTTAATCCACCTTTGGATACCAGTAGCGGGTTATTGGCAATTATCATGTCTATATTCAAGTTACCAGTTAATCTATAAACGAATATTATCCCCAGTAAAAAGAATGCTGATGCCAGTCCACTGCCAATAATGTATTTAAATCCTGATTCCAGAGTGTGTTTGTTTTGTCTTATACCAATAAGTGCATATAAAGAAATAGAAGTAATTTCCAAAAAGACAAACACATTAAAAATATCTCTAGTTAAGATCAGCCCGTTCACTCCGAGATTCAAGGTTAGGAAGATCATCATGGCATAGACTTTCTCTTTATTAAATTTTGGTATAAGATATATTGCCGCAAGCAATGTTCCAAAATTTATAGTAGTGATCAAGAAGGTTTCAATCCCAGTGATCCTCAAATTAATTGAGAAAGGTGGAATTGAACCTGCTGTAAATATATTAGCATCAAGAACGCCATTATAAGATTGCCAGGTAAGTTGCAAAGTGATGTCAAAGATAGCTGCCAGAGCAATGAAGAATAAGCTCAGGGAGAATTTCCGCCCCAGTTTATCAAATACCGGCAATAAAAATGCTGTAAATAATGCAATGATTAATATATAGATAGGATTTACCATTTCAACTCCTCATAATCACTGATATCAAGTGATCCTTTCTGTCTTTTCATCTGAACCACATAAACAAGCATCAGTGCTGTCACTGCAAGTCCAATAACAATTGCAGTAAGAACCAGAGCTGAGGGAATAGGATCCACGATTTTATGTACAGCATCAAATGTGGAAAGGTCACTGTCAAAGATAGGAGCTGTCCTGCCTTTGATATATCCCAGTGATACTATTATCAAATGAATTCCAGTATCGATTATGGAAAACCCCAATATCATCCTGAAGAGATGTTTGCGCGTAAGCATACCCCACAAGCCAATGATGATCAGCAGGAAACCTAAGATTGTAATTATTGTCATTATTCCTCCCTGCCAAGTTTACTGATAATTCCCACAAGTTCAGCACCAACCTTTAGCCCTATCAATGAATAGATGATAGGAATAGCACCAGCACTGAATATCTCTCCAAATTTACCTAATGGAAGGAACCTGTTATCCAAAAATCCACCGGCAAGTAGCAGTCCTAATAAACCTAAGATAATATAGAACCCGCCAGAAAGAGATTCCAGCCAGTTAAGAATATTATGATCTGTATGCAGATTAATATCAGAAAGCAGCAGAAGCACTATTGCCGAGGCAATCACTACTCCGCCCTGGAATCCACCCCCAGGGGTAAGATGCCCATGAGTGAAAATATATACCCCGAAAAGCACTATCAAGGGCAACAGAAATGAAGTTCCACTTTTTAATATCTCAGAAGCTTTACGTTTCTTATTCTTTCCAGTTGAACGTTTCCGCAAGAGAAATCCAATCCCGGCTGTGGTGATGAATAGCACCGTAACTTCTCCCAGAGTATCAAGTCCACGATAGGTAACCACTACTGAAGTTACAAGATTGGCTGCACCAAGTTCTTTGGCTCCATCTTTAGCATATTTCTGGGATGTTACCCCTAATTCGCTAAGCGGCTTAATATCCTTGACAAGGGGCATAAACACAAATATCAGCAGGATAACAAAGAATAGAGAAAAGAATCTTTTAATCATTTTTTTCTCCCTGTTCTTTTTTAACCAGATGCAAAGCATATAGGAATACTATTGTAGTGAGTCCTGAACCAATCGCAGCTTCGGTCATAGCCACATCAGGTGCTGCAAGTATGATATAGATCACGCTAGCCATAAGGCTGATAGCACCAGCAGCGATAATAGCCGAAAGCAGGTCTTTAAGATACAAAGCCAGAAAAGCTGCTACCAGCATTAAAATCCCTAATACTATAATTATAGTTAATATCATAATTCCGACTCCTTTTCAGCATCATGCAAGGCATCCAGTACTGATCTCTTAATAAGACGGATACCAAAAAAATGCCCAGCCCGAGCAAGTGCATGTGATGAAATGGGGTTAGTAAATATCACAAAAAGCAATAGCAGAATTATTTTACATATACATATCTGATTGTAATAGCCAAGACCAAGTCCCAGCATAAAGAGTATCGAACCGAGGGTAGTTGCTTTTGTTCCTGCCTGCATTCTGTTATAAAGATCAGGCATCCGCAGCACTCCCAAAGCTCCCAGGAAAAGGAATATTGCTCCCACCAGACTGATAATTGCTCCCGCGATCAACATTATAACCCCCTTTCCAGGTATCTTGCCACTGCAACCACACCAATAAAGCTGATAAGCGCATACACCATTGCCACATCAAGATAGATCTTTCTACCCTGCATATAACCCAGCCAGGTTATCAGGGAAATTGTGATGATTGTCATAGCATCAATAGCTACTGTTCTATCAGCAGCCGTGGGTCCCAATATCAAGCGGACAAATGCTATCACAATTCCAGCCAGGGCAATGAGTCCGGCGACCATATATATTGTTTCAGCCAAAGATCACCTCCAGGTATTTTTCAAAATTTTTAACTATTGCTTCTGTAGCTCCAGTTTCATCAGCTGCTTTAACGTCAATCCAGTGAATATAAAAATCCTCACCAGAAGTCTCGACTGTCAAAGTACCTGGTGTTAAGGTTATTGAATTTGCCAAAACTAATCTTGCCAGTGGGCTTTTGAGAGTCGTTTTCACATGCACGATCCCGGGATTGATAGGTATCACTGGCTGGATCACTCGCAATGCCACATCAATATTGGATTTGATCAAAGCTCCCAAAAATACAAATATGTAAAGAATACCATAAATAATAGCCTTCACACTGAATCTGAATTCTCCATATATACCTAAATGCCTGCTAAACAGTAAACTTATCAGTATTGAGATACCGGCTCCAAGTATCATCTCCTGATAATCCAGCCCTGTTAGCAGCACCCAGAGAATAAAGAGAAAGAAAAATGAGAATAAAAACCTCTTAATCGCTTTCATAATTCTCCCAATTTTATCATATTTTGTTCCATTAAATAGTTGTCTTTTAATATATTTACAAACTCCACCTCTTGATGATAGATTTTGCTTATTGACAGCAAACAAACTAAATGCACTCTAAAAATCCCCTGATTTTTTTTTAATGTATATGCTATTAAACATCTACATTATGATTATATATTAAGAAAAAATATATTATCTGCAAGTTTTATCCTCCAAATTTGATTTTTTATGTCAATCAGTTTGTCTAAAACTCTAACAGATAATACTGGCATCCCCCTGTTTTCCTTTTAATTTTTTATCATAATTAATTGAATTAGAACATGTTACATCATGCAATTAAATCGAATTACATTACACCCTGAAGGGGTGATATTTTAATAGCCATGGGTGAAAC
>JAVCCT010000018.1 GCA_030765325.1 Candidatus Stygibacter frigidus
ATAAAAACAGTGCCTTCTTTATTACAACTGCACAGTTTGCATTCGTGGCAGGTGTGAATGGTATTATGCTGCGTGAAAAGACAGCAACAAACTTCTATATGGGAATGTTCTGGGCAGAAGCTCTGATCATGACAGAGACCGGTTCAGGAACTGGAGCTATCCAGATTGCAGGAACAGATGCTGTTACCCAGATACCTTTCTTTATCACTACCTGCGATTATACTTTGATTGGAGAAGAGCTTTATGCTGCTTCTGCTTATCTGGCACGTGAACCGCTGATGCTGGGAACTTTGAAAGGTCAGGATTACTTGAAACTAATTATCACTATCTTAATAATAGTTGGTACATTGTTAAGTTCACTGCATCTGACATTCCTGATCAATGCGTTCCCGGAAAAATAACAGGAGGATAGATGAAAAGGCAAATACCTTTAATTATAGTTATCACCTTAGGCTTCTTATTCGTAGCCCATACCTTTATTCCGTCTAAGGCGTCCGTAGATTTTTACGACTGGTGGGTAAGCTGGGCTAAAGCCATTTCTCCCTTTGCAGTTGTTTTGGGAATCTTGAGTCTATTTATGGTTCATGGCACAAAAATTCAGCGTAAAGCACCTAACTGGCAATATAGTGTAGTAACACTTTTGGCTCTGGTTGTGACGGCAGTTTCCGGCTTTGCCTGGGGAACTAATGAAGGAACACCATTCCTCTGGCTGTTTCAGAATGTCCAGATGCCTATGAGTGCTACCATGTTCTCTCTGCTGGCATTTTATATCGCCAGTGCAGCATATAAAGCTTTCCGGGCAAAAAGCCCGCAGGCTACAGTTCTTCTTATAGCTGCCTTTATCGTGATGATGGGTCAGGTTCCTATCGGAGCAGCTATCTCTAAATGGATTCCTGAAACGGCTCAATGGATATTGAACGTGCCAAACCTGGCAGCCAAACGCGGTATCGCTACTGGTGTGGGTTTGGGTATGACCGCAACTTCGCTGAAGATCTTACTGGGTATTGAACGCACATACCTGGGAAGCGATTAAGGGGGGATAATGAATATATTTCAAAGAATGCAAAACATAGACAGACGCTGGATATACCTGGTAGTTGCTCTATGTATTATAATTCCTCTTTTGATCCCATTTAATTCTAAAACTTATGTAACTGATCCCTCTTCAAATCTGTATCAGAAAATCGATAGCTTTGCCGGTAAAGAAGATAAAGCGGTGCTGCTTAGTTTCAGTCATGATGCTTCTACAATGGCAGAACTTTTTCCGATGGAGGTTTCTATCCTGCGTCACTGTTTTGAAAGAAATATCAAAGTTTTCACTATCTGTTTTTCACCTCCTTCAGCACCACTGATGGCTTATGCCTTAAATGTGGCAAAGGAAGATTATCCTAACTCGCAATCTGGTGTGGACTACTGTAATTTTGGTTACAAGCCTTATGGACTTTTCCTGCCTATCGTGCTGGGGATGGGAGATGATGTGGCAGAAGCAGTTCAGACTGATGCAGACGGAAGAAAGATCAAGAATCTGGAAATTATGAATGGTATCAGAAATTATGATGATCTTAATTTGATCGTTGATTTTGCTGCCAGTGCCGCTGTGTTTAGCTGGATAACTTATGCCAGGGTTCGTTTTGGAGCAAATGTGGCTGCTGGTGTAACTGCTGTGATGGCTGCTGATAATTACCCCTATCTCCAATCTGGACAGTTAGTGGGTATGCTTTCCGGTCTTAAAGGTGCAGCGGAGTATGAGAAACTTGTGGATGTATTTGCTGCTTATGAGGATGCTGATAATCCTAATGGCAGAAAGTATAGCCCGGAAGTTATCAAGGATACCTGGGTACCTATTATGTCCAAGAAGATTTCTTATGATTCCAGTCAGGGAAATATAGATACAGATGTGCCACTTCCCTATAAATTTAAGATGGCAAGAATTGGTATGAATGCCCAAAGTATTGCTCATATAATGATCATTGTGTTTATAATTCTGGGTAATATTGGTTACTTTACGACCAGAAAAAAACCTGATGAAACAATATAAGGAGGAAAGATGTTAGAATTTATAAGTAATCTTATTGCAGCAATACTCACGTTATTTATCTTTTCCTTCCTTTACAAGGATAATCCGTTCTACCGTTTTGCAGAGCATTTACTGGTAGGCGTTTCTATGGGATATGCTATTCCATTGGTTTATATCAATGCTTTTATCCCCTTTGTTTATCGTCCCATCTTCCTGGAAGGGAATTTATGGCTGATAATCCCATCCTGTATTGGAATTCTCTATATTTTCCGTTTCACTAGGAATCTGAGCTGGCTTTCACGCTACCCGATCGCATTTGGTATGGGTATTGTGGGTATGGGTGTGCCAATGAGTATGCACTCTTCGGTTCTGGTGCAGATGAGAAATGCTATGAGACCTATTGATAGTATCAATAGTTTTTTGATCTTTATCGGCACAGTTTCCATATTATTGTATTTTTATTTTTCTAAACCGCATAAAGGACTCTATGGAAAATTTACCAATGTAGGTATCTGGTTCATGATGGTAGGTTTTGGTGCTTCATTTGGTTATACAGTGATGGCACGTATTTCTCTGCTGATTGGACGTATTCAGTTCCTCTTAGGTGATTTCCTGGGATTGATTAAATAAATAAAGAGTTGAAATATAAAAGCCCTGCCATTTCTGGCAGGGCTTTTTTGTTTGATCACTATTTTTTGCGATAAAATTCTGAAATTGCAATAGCCGTTGCGGAGCCCACATTTAAAGAATTCTTCCAACCCGCAAGCGGTATCTCCAAAATTGCATCAACTGTTTCCAGCAGTTCAGTTGAAATGCCCAGCGCTTCATTACCCACAATTAAAGCAGCAGGTAAAATCAATTCTGCTTCATAAATAGAGGTAGCATTTTCTACGGTTTCCAGTGCATATATCCTGCAATTGGCTTTTCGCAGGTGTTCTATTGCACCAGGGGTATCATCAAAATGACTCGCTTTGATCAGTTCACGAGTTCCCATAGCTGTTTGGGCTACCTTATCATTATCTGGGGTGTATCCGCAAAAATAAAGCTCTTCTATTCCAAAGCACTCTGCTGTGCGGATAATAGCTCCCACATTGAAAGCAGAGCGCAGATTATCCAGCACAATAATCAAGGGTAATTTTGTACGTTCCCTGATGCCATCAACTTTGTGAATATACAGATCATTTTCCTTAAGATGATGCCTGAGTTTTTGTTCAATTGGCACGATTATCTTCAGGAACTCTCGTCTATCTATTTCAGGAAATAAACTTTCAGAAACAGTTTGATATTCTGAAGAGTGAAAGTAAGCAAGAAAAACGGCAAAATTAACTATTAATTGCCGTCTTTGATCAATATCTTCCCAGCATTTTTCTATTTTATTTATAAATTTCAGGATCTTGGTTTCTTTACCTGAATCATCGAGTTTTTCAAATTTATTATAAGAGAATTTCATTATTTCTCTATTTATGTACTTTCCTTATGAAGGCTTCCACTTCAGGAATTCCCCCCTGATAGATTAAATAGCCGTTATAAGGTTCGCCTTTGGTAATCTCTCCACTTATGGGACTAAGCATCATCTCTTTCACAATTTCCAGATCACTGGTTTGACCGAGTACCCAACCAAGCTTGATATAGGCTACCTCAGGAAGCATATTTTCTGCTGGCACTATGCCCATCGCCATTAAATCTCGCCCAGTGTCATACACAAACATGTGCACATAACCCCACAAAGTCTGAACTGTCATATAGATCGCTACTCCGGCAGCGGCAGCTCTCTTGATTGCCGGATAGATCAATTTGTTCACATGTCCCAAACCTGTTCCAGCTATTACTATACCCTTATATCCATTTTCAACCAGCGAATCAATGATATCCGGCTGCATATTTGGATAATAATACACAATAGTTACTTTCTCTTCAAAATAAGGAAATATTTTTGCTTTATTGTCATTTCTTCGGTGATTATAATCACTGTGGATAGGTTTCACACCTGCTCTGGTTACTGTTCCCAAAGGCACATCTCCGATAGTTCTGAAAGTTGAGCGATAAGATGAATGCATCTTGCGAACTCGTGTCCCACGATGCAGGAGTCCATATTCATCTGATGTGGGACCAAACATGCAAACCATCACCTCGGCAATATCACCATGCCCGGCAGCAGTAGCAGCATGCATCAGATTAAGTGCTGCATCTGATGAAGGTCGGTCAGATGACCGCTGCGATCCCACGAGTACTACTGGAACAGGCAGATTCTGGCACATAAAAGTTAGCGCTGCTGCTGTATGATGCAAAGTATCAGTACCATGACCGATAATGATACCTTGAATACCTTTTTCTATCTCCTCACCGATTGTTACTGCCAGCTTCTTATATTGCTCAGGTCCCATGTTTTCGCTGAATACAGCAAACACCTTTTCCGTATCAAGATTACAAATATCTGCCAGTTCTGGCACAGCACCATAAAGCTCCCCAGGAGAAAATGCCGGAATTACTGCACCCGTACGATAATCAAGACGCGAGGCAATTGTCCCGCCAGTTCCCAGTAATTTCACCTTAGGCAATCCCTCTGTATAGGGAAATTCCTTCTCCGGTATTTTATAATGGGCTTCTTTATAACCCAGTTCTGTCATTTCAGTGATAGTGAATACATCCACTCCCACGTTATAGCCAGTTGCCAGTTTCAATACTATATGAGTTTCATCATCATTTTCCGAGCGAGGTAATATTATTCCCCTGAATTCTCCACGGCTGGATTTGATCAGTGTATCGCTCCAGACCCTTACATGATATTTCTTGATTATTTCAAGTGCTTTGCCTTTATATCCCTGTATACTATCTGTCATTTTATTACCCCTATTCTTCCACTAATTCTTTGATCCGGATATTCATTTCCCGCATATCTACATTTCCTAATGCCTGCTTCCGAAGCTTACCCATTACCCAACTGATCGCCTGATGCCGGCAGTTCATCTGACAATTTTTCAATATTGACTCCGTAAAGTAAGGGATTTTATTGAAAAGTGTCTCAGCTTTCTGCTGTTTCCATTCCAAAAGGTTCAAAACAGAGCCATAATCAATTTTTGGATGGATTATAATTATAGAAAGCATTTCCTTGATCAAATCCCAGCGTATCTGGTGTGATTTCAAAAAATCAAATAAGCTATAGAGATTTTCATAATCATATTCTTTCTTATTTAACCGCACTTTGCCCTTGATATAATGTGCCATCAGGGTACACACAAATTTAGGCTCAACTTCAAAATCAGTGATCAATTTCTCTGCTATGGGCATCAGATTATTGCGTAATAAATAATTCCACGCATCTTCTGGTACTTCCCACTCCTTAAGTTGATCAAGCCGTTTGGGTAATTCTACGGGTAATTGTTTCTTCAGCTTTTCGATTAATTCATCTTTAACGGGAATTGGTGCAGAATCTGTATCAGGATACATCCGGTCTGCTCCAGGCAATACACGTTCAAAAAGAGTAGTTCCATTTTCAAGGGATTTCCGAGTCTCGCGTGGTATTTCCGTAAATGCCATCTGACACCGTTCCTCAATTGTTTCTATTCCAGTTGCAATGTCTTCCTCAGGCCCTGCAAAACATATCCAGGCATCATGTTCACCAAAATCAAGCTCAGATTCTATCAGGTCAGCTAAACTCTTGAATTCTGCAAAGTCTGGCATCTCTGAATGAAGCAAATTTGGCTTTTCCAGACATGCTATCACTTTTAATCGATCACTGATCTCGGAAGCGAAATCACGTCCAGGCTGCATGAAATGTGATAATATCCCCTTAAATCCTGGTAATAATACGGCTACTAAATGCAGGTCAGCTCCTGGAAATGGCAAGCTTTCTTCTACTTCCTCAATCTTAAGCCGTTTACTGATCACTTTCCAGCTTTCAGGATTCAATATGTTTTTATTGAGCCGATCTTTGATCACCAGTAACGATTTCTGTCTATACGCCTCATTGTGAGTGAGTAGAGGTATCCATTTAATATGAGCCACTCCCTTGATCTCTATTCGAGTTCCGCCGGTGATGCTTACATTCACATCCTCTCGAGCTGCTCCTATTCCGATGCGTACATGACCAGTTGATCTTGCCAGAAAACGCAGATAATGCGCTGCTTCTGCCACTTCATCAGGAGTTAGCATCTCAGGATAGGTTACCATCTCGATCAGGGGCATACCAAGCCGATCTGTTGTATAGATTCTGCGATGTCCGATATCTGAAACCTCTCGGCAGGAATCTTCTTCAATACTTAATTGGATCAATTTTATTCGCTTTTTTCTCAGTGGAATATCACCCTCAATTCCAATGATAGCTGTACGCTGAAATCCCGTTGGAATACTGCCATCCAGGTACTGCTTACGCGTTATATG
>JAVCCT010000153.1 GCA_030765325.1 Candidatus Stygibacter frigidus
AGCAGGAGGCACAGAATCACAGGATTGGGCAGAGATGCTGCTGCGCATGTATTCCCGCTGGGCAGAAACCAGTGGCAGGAAATTTGAGATAATAGAATATCAACCTGGAGATGAAGCAGGTATTAAGAGCGTGACAGTGGAAGTTTTAGGCGAATATTCATTTGGAATGCTCAAAAGCGAGATAGGCATTCATCGGCTGGTGAGGATTTCTCCTTTTAATGCTCAGGGCAAACGCCAGACGTCATTTGCATCGGTATTTGTATATCCCTTGATTGATGAAGAGATCGAAGTTGAAATTGATCCCAGTGATTTGCGGATAGATACTTATCGCGCTAGCGGAAAAGGTGGTCAGGGAGTTAATACCACAGATTCGGCAGTGCGGATCACGCATATTCCTACTGGAATAGTGGTTTCCTGCCAGAATGAGCGATCACAGATAAAAAATAAAGCAGTGGCAATGCAGGTGCTTAAATCGAGAATATATCAGCAGATGGAGGAAGAGAAGCAAAAGGAACGGCAGGAGATAGAAAATAACAAAACGGATATTGGCTGGGGAAATCAGATCAGAAGTTATGTGTTCCATCCCTACCAGATGGTGAAAGATCACAGGACGGATCATGAGACGGGCAATACATCAGCAGTGATGAATGGAGATCTTGATGGATTTATAAATGCCTGGCTGAAATTTGAAGCAGAGAGGAAAAAATGACGTCAGACAACTATAAATTGCTGATCCCTAAAATAGATAAAGACAAGATGCCAAATCATATTGCTATCATAATGGATGGAAATGGAAGATGGGCAAAAAAGCAAGGCATGAAGCGGGTTAATGGGCATAAGGCAGGAGTGAGAGTGGTAAGAGAAATCGTTGAAACTGCCCGTGAGATCAACCTTAAGTATTTAACAGTGTATGCTTTTTCGACAGAGAACTGGGGCAGGAGCAGGATGGAAGTGAATTATCTGCTGAAACTGATCCTTGATTCTTTGATAGGTGAGATAGATGATCTGGTGCAAAATGGGGTTAATATACGCTTCATAGGCACAGAGCAGCATCTACCTCCGGGCTATGATGTTAAAGTGGAGGAGAATTGCCGCAGATCATGGCATAATAATGATTTATATCTCAATGTAGCCATGAATTATGGTGGTAGAAGGGAACTAATAGAAGCGGTGCAGGTGATTTCAACAAAAGTAAAGGATGGATATCTGAAACCTGAGGATATAACTGAGCAGGTGATATCTGATCATCTTTATACTGCCGGGATGCCTGATCCTGACCTAGTGATCAGAACCAGCGGAGAGATCAGACTTTCTAACTATCTGATCTGGCAATCAACTTATTCGGAATTCTGGTTTACAGAAACGTTATGGCCTGATTTCAGCAGGGCAGAATTTATTCAGTCCATTCTTGATTATCAGGAGCGAAAACGCCGTTTTGGCAAAAGGGAGAAGTAATGGAATTTTTTAATAGATTACTTGTAAGTCTGGTTTTTGTTCCCGTGATGTTACTGGTTTTATATTTAGGAGGAGTATATACTTTTGCTTTTCTGGGTATAATCCTGATCATGATGTTGAACGAATTACGGGAGAATTATGCAAAAAAGGGTTTTGAGATTCCTGTTACCATGCAGATATTCGGGGTATTAGTATATATCTCTCTGCAACTACCATTTGAATATTTAGTGGGAACTGTCTTTATTGGGTTGATAATAACGAGTGGTAACTATTTATTCAGCAATCGGGCAAACAAATCAACCAAGAAAATTGCTGTAACCTGGTTTTCGATATTTTATACAGCAATACCATTAGGTCTTTTGATGAATATGCGAAATATTGCCAGTGATAATCTTGATGGAAGATTACTGGTGATCTCTTTGGTGGTAGTGATCTGGGTAACAGATACAATGGCATACATGACGGGGATGCTTCTGGGCAGGACTCATGGTGTGATCAAAATATCACCTAAAAAATCAGTTGAAGGTTATATTGGAGGTTTTTCGTTTGCATTGATCGCCAGCGCTGCAATAGTATTCTTTTATAAAGAACTTAGTGGGAATTTTATCTGGATGTTGGCTATTTCCGGTGGTTTGTTCGGGCAATATGGTGATTTGTTTGAATCACTGATCAAGCGTGATCTGGAAATAAAAGACAGCTCAACAATATTACAAAATCATGGTGGAATATTAGACAGGTTTGACAGCCTGCTTTTTGCTGCACCAGCTTTATATATATTACTTAAAATCATGGGGTATTTTTAATGCGGAAATTTTTACTAATTATAATTATTATAATATTAACGGGATGTTCACTTCATCGGCAATATGACATGAATGAGGTGATCAAAACCCCGGAAATTGCTGATCATTTATGGGTAGCTGAGCGTGATTCCCTTCTGGGAGTAATCAAATTTCAGAAAGATCAATTAGATTCACTCAGTGCAATTATTTGTTTTCAGGACAGCTTGATTGCTGAGCAGGAATATGCTTTGAATGAAGCGGATCAGATGGTGGCAATCAGGCAGGGATTTCAAATTCCTGATACTATTTCATTTGCCGGAGTAACTTTTGATCTTAAAAATGAGCGAATAGCTGATAAATTTATAAAAATCTATAATCAGGAACTTAAAGATGCCTATAAATACATCCCTCGCAGTGGGAGATATTTCACCTATTTTGACAGTGTACTAACCAGGCAGGGAGTTCCAGTGGATGCCAAGTATCTGGCAGTGGCAGAAAGCAGATTAAGCTATATGGCAAAATCCCCCGTGGGTGCTATGGGTATCTGGCAATTCATGAAAGGAACGGCAACTGGTTATGGCATGAGAGTAGATGAATTTGTGGATCAGAGATGCGATGTGTTTCTGGCTACGGAAGCAGCGGCAAACTTTTTGCTGAATAATTATAAATATCTCAAACGCAAGGGAGTGGATGACTGGTTGCTGGCATTTTGTGGATATAATGCCGGCATAGGGAATGTGGAAAAAGTGATCCGTGAGCAGGGGGGGCAGAATTTCTTTGATCTTATCATGGGAGTGGATGAAACTAATAGATATGTCTGGAAAGCAGTAGCCCTTAAGCTGATCTTCGAAAATGAGAAAGAGATATTTAACAAAGAATTCACGCGTCAGCAGGAGATATTATCAGAAGTAAAAAAGGTGCATGTGACCTTAAAGGGATATTATGAAATTGATGAATGGGCTCAAGCACAAGGCACATTTGTAAGCAGAGTGTGGGAGCTTAATCCCTGGATAAAGACCTATCAACGTAGCAGAAAGAAATATTCCGCTGTTCTGGATGTGGTATTGCCACCAGGTGAATATACAGTATGTCTGCCAGTAGATGCAATACCGGATGAAAAAGAAGTCATGAGGATTGAAAAAGAGTTCAAATCAAGCAATGACGGATATTTCACGGAATACACTGTGAAGAAGGGAGATAGTCTATATAAAATTGCCTCAAAATTCAAAACGAGTATCAGTAAATTAAAAAACATTAATGGCTTGCATTCAGATATAATCTATCCAGGTCAAAAATTAAAGCTTTTCGGCTATACAAAGCAAAAAGATACCAGGGAATATATTGTCAAAAAAGGAGATTATATCTCTAGCATCGCCTATGATCTTGGTGTGACGACCAGTCATCTCCTTAGTATAAATAATCTTAAGAAAGATGATGATGGTAATTGCCGTATATTTCCGGGGCAAAAGCTGAATTACTGATGGAAAAAATCATCGATAGGATGACCTTGGAAGATTTAAGCCAGGTCATTGAAATCGAAAAGGCAGTATTTAGTAATCCCTGGGAAGAGGAGATGTTTTATTCATCTCTTACGCATTATCATTGCTGGAAGTTGTTTAATAAATCTGCCAGTAGGATTATTGGCTATCTGATAGGTGAGAAGGTAATGGATGAATTTTCCATATATAATCTGGCAATTTGTAAGGAATATCAAAAACAGGGTTTAGGAAGCTGGTTTACCAGGGGCATAATTAATCACATGCGGGATTATGGAGCACGAGTATTTTTTCTGGAAGTACGCAGAAGCAATAATGCAGCATTAAGATTATATGAGAGACTTGGATTCAAAGAAATTTACTTCCGAAAGGGTTATTATAGTGAGCCCCTGGAAGATGCTATAGTGATGATGAAGGATGAAAGGAATATAAAAAGGGATAAGATATGAAAACTTATGATTATCTGGTGATTGGTAGTGGACTGGCAGGACTGGTATTTGCTTTGGAAGCCTCCAAACAGGGTAAAGTGGCAATTGTAACTAAGAAGAAGATGCATAATTGCAATACTGATTATGCCCAGGGAGGGATCGCTGCTGTTGTGGACAGGCAGGATTCATTTGAAAATCATGTGAGAGATACTTTTATTGCCGGGGGAGAGCTGGGTAAGCAGGAAGTGATAAAGCAAATTGTGAAAGAAGCTCCTGAAAGATTGCAATACCTGATAGATCTGGGTACAAAGTTTACTATGGAAAATGGTAGACTTGATAGAAGATTAGAAAATTTATCATTAACCCGTGAAGGTGGACATTCCCAAAAAAGAGTGGCATACGCAGCTGATTCCACCGGGCATGAGATCATGACAGCATTAATAGCAGCCTGCAGAAAAAATGAGAATATTGAGATATTTGAAAATCATCTGGCAATAGATCTTATTACGCAGCATCATATATCCCAGGCAAAACACTTTATACCACGGATTACCTGCTGGGGTGCTTATGTGATGGATACAGAAACGAGGGAAATAGAAATTTACCGATCACGTAAAACCATGCTGGCTACTGGTGGTGGGGGACAGGTATATTCTTATAATACTAATCCTGATATTGCTACTGGTGATGGATATGCCATGGCATATCTTGCAGGTGCCAGAATGGTTAATATGGAGTTTGTTCAGTTTCATCCCACGGCATTTTATGATCCAGATAATAATCCATTTCTAATATCTGAAGCTGTTAGGGGGGAAGGGGCAATACTCAAGCTTCAAAATGGCGAAACATTTATGGAGAAATATCATGAATTAGAATGCCTGGCGCCGCGTGATATAGTTTCCAGGGCAATAGATTTTGAATTGAAAAAGAGTGGAGAGAAATACCTATATCTTGATGCCACCCATATTCCCAGAGAGAAGTTACTTACCCATTTTCCATATATATACAAAAAGTGTTTGAGTAGAGGAGTGGATATCACCGCTGAGCCCATTCCTGTTGTGCCTGCTGCTCATTATTTTTGCGGGGGGATCACAACCACAATTGACGGATTAACAGCAATTAAAAATCTCTTTGCCGCGGGTGAGGTTTCATGCACTGGATTGCACGGGGCAAATCGATTGGCATCAAATTCATTACTGGAAGCTTTAGTGATCGCCTGGCGGGCATCGCATCATCCCAGTATGAAAGAAGAAGAGGATTTTCCGGAAATCCTGCCCTGGCAGGCTTCAGACACTTTTAATGAGAATGAATGGGTGATCATATCGCATAATCGTCAGATATTGAATACTATTATGCAGGGTTATGTAGGCATTACTCGTTCTCGCCGATTGCTAAAGTATGCCTATTCAAGGGTATCTAATATCTATGAAGAGATCAATAATTTTTATCAGCATAATTCCGTGCGCAAGGAAGTGATAGAAACGCGTAATATAGCAATTGTGGCATCTTTGATAATAAGATCAGCTTTGATGAGAAAAGAATCCCGGGGTGCACATTATGTGAATGATTATCCAGAAAGGGATGATGCAAAATATCTAAAAGATACTATAATATAAATTTTAATCTTATAACTAATATTTCCGACTTGTCGTAAATGTAATAAATACAATAGCTTATATACTTAATGCGAAATTCCCAATGTTCTATAACTGAATGATATATAAGCATATAGATGATCCTGCT
>JAVCCT010000250.1 GCA_030765325.1 Candidatus Stygibacter frigidus
AAGGGAAATTGCTTGATACCGTATCTCGTTGTAAAATTGGATATTATGAAATAGATAAATTTACTCCCAAAAGATAATTGCATATATTTCATACATCTACAGCAAGTCGGAAATATCAGTTACATTACATTTTGATCATAGCTACCTCCCCCACCCAGAGCAAGGATGAACTGGTTACAACGATAGTCAGCAAATACCCAAAACTATTGGCATATCTATCAATATTCTATTATATTTCTCAGTGTTCACTGTGGTTAAAATATCTTTCCAGTTCGTATTGTTCGTTTTGTTCGCTGCTTAATTTATTACATTACATTATCCGTGTTAATCAGCCAAATCCGTCAAATCTGTGTTCAAAGTCTTCTCTTCCCACCTTCTCTAAATTCCGAATACTCCGCTGAAAAAAACAAAGGAGGCAGAATAAATCCTGCCCCCCACATTTCCCGATTCTCGAGTTCCGAGTTTCGTACTATTTCAGTAAAATTACCTTCTTCACATCACATTGATCACCAGCTTCAAATCGCAAGAAATATATTCCACTATTCTGTCCCTCAGCATTCCAAATCACTGAATGTGCTCCTGCAGACATCTGCTGCTCCAGCACAGTATCAATTTTCTGCCCTTTGATATTATAGATTTCCATAAAAAAGAGTAAAATGAGTGATTTTGGCATAAATAATGCCTAATATGTTATCAGAATAAAATGAAATTAGAAGAATTTAATGAATAGAATTTTATTATTTCTAATAGTAATTATTATTGGCAGCACTATTTTTGATTTATAGTATGTATAATCTACGAATGATGTTGTTTAAAATATTTCCAGGATTCATGTGTGACAGGAAACGTGATATGAAGAAGATAGTTTCCATATATTATCGTATAACCAAAGTCGTGAATTATTTATTTAGTAACTGGAAACTAATGGTCAGGAAAAAGTATAAGGGACAGCATGCTGAATATTTACAGTTGAAGATAAAATTCAAATGAAAAACGGGGGGATGCCAGGGATTATAATCAAATTGTTGACAATTACGCCATAACTCTGTAATTGGTAATAATAAATTTAATATTGGAGGTTTTATATGAATAGAAAAGCTTTTTATCTGGTGTTAGTGATACTTCTCTCATTAACAGCCTGCCTGTGGTCAGAAAAATCTAACGAGAGATTAGCTCGAGAAAAAGGCGTAGAAGCAGAAAATCTTTGGGAAGGAGAAAATTATATAGAATCCGCTCAAGCATGTGAAGAAGCAATTAGCATGTTCAAGCAGGCAGTAACGAAAGATCAAGTTCCAAACGATTCAGCCTTGATTTCTCATTGGCTCGCAATAGCATTTGATAGCTACGTAAAGTCTTCTGATTTTGACAACGCACTACGTATCCTGAGTGAAATGATCAAACTTGATCCTGAAAACATGAAATATTATTCTCAAAAAGCCATTCTTCAAAAGAAACTTGAAAGATTTGATGATGCAATCGAAACTTATAGCTATATTGATTCAGTAAAGCCAAGTTATAAAAACAGTAAATCAATTGCCTCGATCTATAAAGATCGCGAGGACTGGGAAAATGCACTTAAATGGTATTATCGCTCATATGACCAGAGACAGGATTCCAATACTATCAAGGATATTGCAGTAATAAATCTTACACTGGGTAGAAACGAAGCAGCCATCCAGGCATATAAAGATTTCCTTGATACTGATCCTGCCACAGCTACTAAAATAAAGACCTATAAGAATCTTGGTAAACTTTATGAAGATCTGGGAGAGATGAATAATGCTTTGGAATATTATGAAAAATCTAATAAACTAAGATATGATAATCAAATCACATTGAAATTGATAAGCAGTTATTATGATTTGAAGATGTATGACAAAAGCCTTATTAATATTGCATTGTATTTAAAAAACGTGCCTGATGGAGCGCCAGCTTTATATTTCCGGGCAATGATCAATTTTGATAAAGGTAATCTGCAAGATGCCAGAAAGGATTTTGTTGCTATCAAGAGTGATCCCACTTATGGCTCAATTGCCACAGGTTATATCGAGTCAATAGACTCTCAATAGTCGTTTTGTTCAAAATTTATATTAAGCCGATCTTAACAGATCGGTTTTTTTTATTGCCAAAATAAATTACTTAATTAAATTATGACCATTAATAGATGGGAGAAAAAATGAAAAAGGTACTAATAACATTTATATTACTTATGATGGCAATCCTACTTATGGCAGATACCCCAATAACCAGCTTCAAAGCATTAGTATGGAGTCAATTCCTAAATGACCTGATAGAGATCAATGTTGATATTGCTTATGATGAATCAGGAGATCGCGTTTATATGACCATCCCAGATGGAAAATATCCCACTGAGATCACAATTACGGAAGAATACCGCAAAGCTATGTTTGATTTGATAAGAAGATATGTACGCAAAGAGAGGCAGGCTGTTGATTGGGAAGAGGAATATGATATGGAACTGGGCAGATTGCCAGTTGCTGATAGTCGGTTTAAGAGGTATAAAACCTGGCATAACTCAAAAGTCAATTCCTCAGCAAATTTCTTCTCTCAAAACAAAACGCTGCATCAGTTCATTCTTTTCTTTAGCCCGATGACATCAAGAGAAGATGATATGATAACCAAGAAAGGATTCAAACTATATTTCTGGTTTGAAGATGCAAAGAAATTGGAAAATGCCTTCAAATCGAAGACATATAAAAAATATTTTACTAAAGATAATAAGTAAAATTTAGCCTTGATAGCACTAAAATCAGATTGAGAAAATTATTATTCTCTTTTCTGCTTGCCAATCTTATATTAACACAAATTCTGTCCTAAATCTAATTAATGAAAAAAAAGGAGAGTGTCATGGATAAAATTTATATAGCTGGAAACTGGAAGATGAATATGACTTTTTCGGCAGCAGATGATTTTTTTGCCCAGTTAGCAGATTATCTGAATAACAATGGATCAAAAAAAGTCGAAACCCTTATATTTCCCCCATTCACATATCTTGAACTTGCCACAGATACGGCAGAAGAGACCTCATTAAGCATCGGAGCACAAAATGTTTCAGATCATAATAATGGAGCATATACTGGTGAGATCTCAGCAGATATTCTATCATCGATGAATGTGGAATATTGTCTTGTGGGGCATTCAGAACGACGCCAGTATTTCAAGGAAGATAATTCACTCCTGAATAAAAAGATCAAGAAGCTCCGGAATTTCTTTATCAAACCTGTCCTGTGTGTAGGAGAATCATTAGCTGAAAGAGAAGCTGGGAAAGCGCATGAAGTGGTCATAAAGCAATTAGAGAAATGCCTGGAAGGTATTGAGATAGATGATGATCTCCTGATAGCTTATGAACCGGTTTGGGCTATTGGCACTGGCAGAACAGCAACACCACAGCAGGCTCAGGAAATTCATAAAATGATCAGGGAATGGATTGCAGAGAAATATGATCTGAAGACGGCTGAAAACCTTCCTATTTTATACGGTGGAAGCGTAAAACCATCTAACCTGGCTGAACTTATGACCCAGCCCGATATAAATGGAGGGTTGATTGGCGGAGCATCTCTTGATATAGAAAGCTATGTTGAGATGCTGAATATGGCATCAAAAATTTGATAAAAAGGAGAAATCAGTGATAGATATCAAATATATCCGCAATAGTCCTGATATGCTCAGGGAAGCAGTTAAAAATAAAAAAGAGAAAGCTGACATAGATCGCATTCTTGAAATTGATGAATTGAGACGTAAACTTCAATATGACTTTGATAATCTAAGGGCAGACCAAAAAAAGACCAGCAGTGAGATACCTCAATTAAAGAAAGCAGGAAAAGATGTAAGTGAAGTAATGGAAAGAATGAAATCCCTTGCTGATGAGCTTAAAAGCATCTCGACAGAACTTTCTGAAAGCGGAAATGAGTTGGACAGCCTTCTACTCACCGTTCCTAATATCCCCGCAGAAGGTGTTCCATTAGGCGGAGAAGAAAATAACCTGCAGGTAAGGCAATGGGGAGAAGCAAAGAAATTTAATTTCCAAACCCGTGATCAAGTGGAACTGGCAGAGATAAATGACCTTTTTGATCTAAAAAGGGCAGCCAAAATGTCTGGTAGTGGATTTATTACCTATACAGGGAAAGGAGCTGCATTAGAGAGGGCTTTGATAAATTTCTTTCTGGATTTTCATATAAAGAAACACAATTATGAAGAGATTTCTGCTCCCTTCATTGTTAATCGTGAGACTATGACCGGCACAGGTCAATTACCAAAGCTGGAAAATGACATGTATCATATAGATCAGGATGATATGTTCCTGATCCCCACTTCAGAAGTGTCTGTAACAAATTTCTATGCCGGTGAAATACTGCCTTATTCATTATTACCTAAAAAATTTGCATCATACAGCCCCTGTTTCCGTCGGGAAGCTGGTTCTTATGGCAAAGATAATAAAGGATTGCAGAGGGTTCATCAGTTCAATAAAGTAGAAATGGTCCGTTTTGTACAACCGGAGACATCATATGATGTACTTGATGAAATGGTACATGATGCAGAAGATATACTTCAAGCCTTAGGATTGCACTATCGGGTAGTTGTTCTCGCTACTGGTGATCTCAGTTTTGCTTCAGCAAAAACTTTTGATCTGGAAGTGTGGGCTCCCGGGACAGGTAAATATCTGGAAGTTTCTTCAGTATCAAATTTCCTTGATTTTCAAGCTCGCAGAGCAAACATAAGATTTAGAGATAATGATGGAAAGGTTAAATACCTTCATACTTTAAACGGTTCAGGACTGGCAACACCGAGGAGTTTTATTGCTTTAATAGAAACCTGGCAAAATGAAGATGGCACTATCACAATACCTGAAGCACTAAGACCATATCTGGGAAATAGAGAAATTCTATAGTTTACCTAAATTATTAATCTTATTAACTGATAATATTGAGACCTGGCTTTGCCGGGTCTTTTTTATTTGAATAATATGGCTTTCCCATCTTTCTTCAAGAGCTTCACTGGGAGAATGTTCTGCTACAATTATCCCATTTTCACGGAGTAGATTTGCTTCAAATATCTCAGCTAATGTACTATTGATAAGGTTTTTATTATAAGGAGGATCTAAAAATATCATGTCAAATTGTTCTTCACATTTCTTAATAAAAGGTATTACCTTTTTCTTGATCAGACGGCACTGTTCTCTGCACCCTAAAATATCTATATTGCTAATGATGGTCGCAATCGATTTGTGAGAAAATTCCACCATTATTACACTTCTGGCTCCCCTGCTGATTGCCTCCAATCCTATTGATCCACTACCTGAATATAGATCAAGAAAGTCCACTCCTTCACAATCCGGTATGGTATTAAAAATGGTTTCCTTCATAAAATCTGTAGTTGGTCTGGCAGTATTACCCGGAACACTGCGCAAGGTTCGTTTCTTATATTTGCCTGCTATTATTCTCACTCTATTCCTTTTGTTATATCAGCTAAATCAATCGATAAGTTCTTCCAGGTCAGCTAAGGTTAATTCTTCCAGCTTTTTACCCTCTTCCAGTTTGGGTTTCAATAATCTGCGTAATTCCTCAGCACTCATTCCTCGCATGATCCTAAGCACATTAAATAGTTTCTGATCCATATCATCCTGGAGTTTCTTTTCCACATTCTCATCGTCAGATACTGTGTTTTCTTCAGTCAAACCCTTCGTAACATCCTTTTTATAGTTACTGGTGAAATCATCTAATCCCGGAACAAGGTCTTCACTATCATTAGAAGTTACTTTATCAGGCTCAGGAACTTCAATTTCAGGCTCTACATATACTTCATCCCCCAAAGTGGGAAATTCTATTTCCTCATCCGCTATTTCTTCTTCTTCAGCATCTATTTCAGGAAGGTCTTCTTCAATACTGGCTGCTTCTATATCTGCTGCAGACAAACCTGGTGAATGAGTTTTCTCCTTTTCTGGCTCAGGAGCAGCTTCCGGTTTTTCTTCAATTTCTTCAACAACTGGAACTGGCTCAGGTACGGATTCAATCTCGTCTTCCATTTCAGATATTTTACCTTCAAAATCATTTTCAATATCATTCAATGTCTCAATGGTAGCAATGCGCAAATCCTCAGGAATAATATGCAGTGCAGCAGCTTCTTCTTTGGTGAATATTTTTTTAACCTGTTTATTATATTCATCCCATCTTGATTTACATATCTCACTTACGGCATCAGTGATCTGGGTCTGATAATCTTTCTCTTCCTTTGCCTGTAAATAAAGATATATTGCCAGGGCATAATCATACTTCTCTTGAGAAACATATAGTTTCGCAAGTGTCTCTGTCGGTTTTGTATCCATTTCTACCTCTCGCATTTAATATAGGGCAATATTTTTGCCAGCGTTTTATCGCCAATTCCTTTCACTTCTATCAGTTCTTGCACATTGTTAAACTTTCCGATCTCGTTTCTCCTGTCAATAATTCGTTGTCCCTTTACTGGACCAATACCCGGTAAACTGATGAAATCTTCCAGATCAGCGATATTTATATCTATTAATGAATCCTCTTCTACAGATTGCATTATCTTTTCAGGTTCTGCTGATTCGCCAAATTTTACTATAAAAGGTCTTATTCTTTCCAAGGTGACAGTTCCAATACCTTTCACGTTAATAAGGTCATCCACGCTCGCAAATCCATTCTCAGCGCGATAGGCAAGAATTCGTTCTGCCAGTTTAGGACCTATTCGCGGTAAGGTCTGCAGTTCCTCTGAATCTGCGGCTCTGATATCAACGGCAGTAAGATTATCACTTACTTCATTGAGAGTTCCCTCAAAAACTTCATCAGCAGCAGTCAATTTCAAATATTTGATCCCCAAACCGAGGAACAGCATTATCAATACAAAAGTGAGTATTTTGCGTTCATTAAAAGTAAAATAATCTTGAGGTCTAAACATCTTATTTCTGGTAAATCAGGTTTACCAGCACCTGCCCTACTTTCTGAAGGGAAGCTGCGGAACATTTATCAGGTGTGTCATGGGTAGTATGCCATGAATCATATTCAAAATCAATTATATCAATAGCCTCAAAACCTTCTGTGATCAAGGAATAATGATCATCATCTATGGCATTATCTATCCTGTTATCAAATTCCGTTATCCCCAGCTGCCAGGCTATATCCCACACTTCACGCACCAGAAGCGGACTATTATGATATGAATGATATTCTATGGGTATGCGCAGATCCTTATCTCCTATCATATCAACTACAATTGATTTCTCCGGTTTATCACCCTCCCAATGCTCAGCAAAGTATTTTGAGCCCTGGCACCAGCCCCCATCTTCTGTATAGGTACCCATATCTTCCAGATCAAAGAACACCAGATCAACCCCATATTCTTCCGGCATTTTCTCTGCTAATATCCTGCCCATTTCAAGCAATACTGCTACTCCTGATGCTCCATCATTAGCTCCCAGAACTGGTTTATTATGATTATTTTCATCAGCATCTTTATCTGCCCAGGGTCGAGTGTCATAATGTGCACCCAGAAGTATCCTGCGGCTAAGGCGAGGATAAAAACTGCCAGTGATATTTACTCCTGGTATTTCCCTTCCTTCATATTCTATGGTAAATTTCTGCTGCTTCACGTCTGCCCCATATTTCTGCAACCTGTCAATAATGTAATCCCTGCAAAGCTCAATTTCTTCTGAGCCAGGCACTCTTGCCCCCAGGTCACACTGATCTTTCAGCATCGTAAAAGCGTTTTCTCCTTTAAATAGGGGAACCTGTTTTGTGCACGAGATCAGGATAATTCCTGAAATCAACATTAGGATTATTAAATTACTTTTTATCATTCTGTTCCTCTGAATTATTAATCTTAAATCCTGCCAAAATCGTCAATTATTATTTCTCTCAAATATTTTTTCCCTTGCCTGTAGCCTTTCCTGATCAATTCTAATCTTAGCTGGTTCATCCATTTTGTTTTATTTCCAGGCATAGAATCCACTGCCAGATCATTGTGCAGAATATTGCTTGTAAATAGCCTACTGATCACGATGTCTTCTCTCACCCAAGGTATTAATTCACTCAATATCTCAATATATTCCTCAATCGGCATCTGCTTTGCTTCACCCTTCTCCCACAAATCTCCAAGTCTTGTACCTTTATAGATCACCAGATTATGCAGCTTGATCTCCTGGATACCTTTATTATCTGATACCCAGCGTATAGTATCGATCATATCCGGCAATTTCTCTCCCGGAATGCCCATGATCAGATGCACTCCTGTATTAATCCCCCATTTCCGGCAAAGCTCTATTGCTTCAATTGTATTCTGATGATTGTGCCCTCTCTCTATATATTGCAGACTGCTATCATGTATGCTCTGCATCCCAATCTCAATACTTACTGGTTTATTAAAGGAACCCAGTAACTCACATAATTCTTCTTTTACATAATCCGGTCGAGTGGATATGGTAAGTCCCCTGATACCCGGATAATTTATTGCTCTGCTGAAAATATCCTGTAAATAGTTCAATTGCCCCGCCGAAGATGTCTCGTCCTGAAAATAGGCAATAAAAGATTTTGCTTTACTGTTTTGCTTGAGTATTTCTATCCCTTTCTCAAGCTGTTTTTCTATGCTCAGATTCTCGGACTGATATGCTCCCCGAAAAGTTTCCGGATTGCAAAATAGACATCCACCTGCTGCCCGATGTGGACACATTATCCCAGTACTGACACCTATACGGAATATTTTTTCACCATAAAGCTTAAGCATGGCTTGAGAATATGTGGTTATCAGTTCAGAAAGCTGCATTTATTTACTGGTTATTAATGGCTATGGCAAGCTGCTCTGCAAGAACAGAAAGATCACTTTCCATCAGACTGGTGAGATCAAATAATAGTTCACCTTCCCGCAATATCCCTAAGACAGGCTTTTCTCCCAAAAGTAATTGCTGGTGAATGATCTCCGCCATTTCAGACTGATCAAATATTATCTTCACAGCCACACTATCTATCTTAAGTTCCGGCATAGTCCCACCACCGCATCTGCCATAGCTACTTACTATCTTTGCCTTAATTCCGGCTTCATTTATATAGCCCATCAGCTTCTCTGCCAAATCCTGTTTCTCACTCAATTTCCTATTCAGCAAATGAAAGATAGGAATGCTTGATATCAGCTCATTATCATTAAGATATGCCTGCATCACACTGATCAAAGCAGAGATGGTCATCTTCCCCACTCGTAGAGCTCTCATCATCGGCGCTACAGCTATCTGCTGCACATATTCCCGCTTACCCGTGATTATTCCTGCCTGTGGTCCACCCAATAATTTATCTCCGCTAAAACACAGCAGATCAACCCCGCTTAAGATAGCAGACATCACATCAGGCTCACTGGCAAGATCAAGTTGCTCAGGTTTGCGTAATAATCCACTCCCTATATCATATACCATCACAAGATCATGTTTATGAGCAAGCTTCACCAGCTCATCAAGTTCCACTTCTTCGCTGAATCCACCAATATAATAATTCGATTTATGAGCCTTAAAGATCAATCCCGTATTGGGAGTTATTGCCATCTCATAATCACTTAATTTTGTTCTGTTCGTGCAGCCTACTTCCACCATCTTTGCCCCAGAGGCTGCCATAATATCTGGTATTCTAAAAGAACCGCCTATTTCTATCAGTTCGCCCCGGGAAATAATCACTTCCTTACCTTCTGCCAGAGTTTTCAGGATCAGCATCACTGCCGCTGCGTTATTATTAACCACCACGGCATCTTCTGCACCAGTGATCTCCTGCATAAGCCGGCGAACATGATCTTCCCTTTTGCCCCGCCTGCCTGTATGCAGATCAAATTCCACATTACAATAACCGGTTAGTGTTTCCTGCAGATTATTGATTACCTTCTCTCCCAGTGGTGCTCTACCCAGATTAGTATGCAGCACTATCCCGCTGGCATTGATCACCGGGTGCAAACTGCTCTGCGTTTTCTCTTTGAGTAATACTTCACATTCTGCGATTATCTCTTCAGCGCTCATTGCCTTAGCGCCACTTCCTATATCCTCTCGAGATTTTTCTATCAGCCTGCGTACCATAACTGTAACTCTTTCCAGTCCATATCCGGCAATTATGCTCTTGCAAGCCTTATTCTGCAAAATAATATCTACACCAGGTAATAAACGGTATTCATCTTTATTCATCCATTTCTCCTTCCGCTTCATAGCACTCATAACAGATCAAACGGCTGCCACTGAATTCTATCACACACTCATCGGATTCATATACATTGCTCAATCCGCTAAAATATCCCTTACTTTCATGCTTTTCTAAATTATACCGGAAGCCCTGTATTGTCAAGTAACTGATAGTACCAAAACTAAAAAAAGATACTGTCCTGCCCTTTTTATTACAGATTATATGGCTTCCCGGAGAAAGAAATCTCATTTCGCCTGAATTATCATAAATATGGATATCCACATCTTTTAATTTCCCTGACCTGTTGAGATAATAAAATACCAGAATATTTGCCAGCATATGATCAGTTCTTTTACCCATCGCAGAAATTATATTCAGCCTGACTGGTTTAAAAGTAAGTGCATATTCAATTGCCTTTTCTATATCACTGGTTTCCTGATCTTCAAGATGAATTATCTCACTATTTGGAAATATCTCACTGATCCCAGCTGAAGTAGAATCCAGATCGCCGATTATCACATCCGGGAATATCCCCAGCTTCCTGCAATGATCACTACCCCCATCAGCAGCAATCACCATACCCACACCAGAAAGTGCCTTCATCAATACACTCAATTCCGGCTTCTCTCCATTAGCAATAATGCAGATCGATCTCTCATTATTCGTCACAATAACCCCTTTTACACAAGTAATGTTACACTCCCACCTCGTTATTTATTGTCCAGCAAAAACTAAAAATTAAATGACATACCAGATTAAATAGAGAAGCGTGCCAGAAGAGTAGGGATTTTACCTTGCGAATGTTTTATCCTTCGCAATGGCAATATGGTGGTTGATGATCAGTTAAGATACCGTGGTCAGTGGTTGGAAATCTCCTTTATTTGACCACTGAAAGCACTGAAAAGCACTGAAAAATGTAATAGAAGAGTACACAATTTGTTCAATTGAGTTTTGCTTTATATATATTTCCTTTCTGTGTAATTCTGTGCCTGTTAATCTTACATTACATTATCCGTGTTGATCAGTGTAATCCGTGGCATCTGTGTTCTATTCAGGTTTATACTGTCGTCCAGAAGTCACATCCGGAGTACCGTTCATAACTCAATTTAATAGTTATTAATTTTTAATTTGACATATCAGTAGTGTTTTAACTCTTTGACCAGGTAGTTAGACCGTGTGGTCTAACTGATTAGTCTGGAGGTTATATGGATACTGAAAAGAAAGATGAAGTGCTGGCTGAAGAGAGGATATTGACGGCGGCTATAGAAGAATTTACTCAGAAAGGCTTTGCTGGTGCACGAATGCAGGCGATCGCTGATCGGGCTAATATCTCAAAATCTGCTCTACATTATTATTACCGTCATAAAGAGCGACTTTTTAAACTTGTGCTGGATAAAACTGCTGGCAGGACTCTTAATAAGATCCATCTTGATATGTCAGGTCTGGAAGGTTTTCAAGAAAAATTTGAATATGGCTTCCGCTTTTATTATCAAACAATATATAAGAATATAAAAGTAGTCAATTTCGTATTTATGGAACTTAAGCGTAATCCTGCCATGATCAGCGATTTTCTGCAGGAGAGTGATATACCTGACTGGATAAAAAGCTTAAATCTCGAACTTGAAAAGGAATATCAGGCAGGTAGGATACACCAGATAAGTGCTCAGCAATTGATCTTAAATATTGTGTCTTTGTGCCTATTTCCCCATTTAGGTGGGGGAATTGTGACGCAGGTGCTTGATATCGATAGTGATGGCTATAAGCAAATGCTCAAAGAGCGCGAAGAAAGCCTTTTTCAATTTATCAAAGCCGCCCTTTTTATCGAGGAGAAATAATATGAAAATAATCTGTCTTTTGATCATAGTGCTGCTGCCAGTGCTGCTGCTGGGTACTACTCTTACCGATTGCCTGCAGGCTGCTGAGGATAATTATGCTGCCAATCCTAATCAGGAGCTATTTGAACAGATACAGGATATTAATACCCGTTCTCTGCATAGCAAGTGGTATCCGCAATTCAATCTTTCAGCCAATTATACCGGTAAAAGCGAGAGCACTGAGATCAATCTGGGAACCCTTCCCTTTGCGGTAAATTTTCCAAAGCAGGATAAGAGCAGTTATGAAATTGCCTTAAATCTGCAGCAAGTGATATATGATGGGGGATCAATCTCACGTAATCTTAAATTTGCTGATCTGCGTTCGGAAAGCAATATGCTGGAAGTGGAAGCAGGACTGCTGCAATGCAAAACCCTGGTAACAAGTTTATATTATATGATGCTGCTGGCACAAAGACAGCAGAAAATACTGGCATTACACAAAGAGGATCTGGCAGCAGAGCTGAGAAAGTTGGAAGCAGGTATCAATGCCGGTGTAATTGATAAAACCAGTAGCATGCTTATCCAGGATCAGCTTTGGCAATTGGCAGATGAGACCTTTAAGATCAATTACCAGTATGAGGAATGCCAGCAAAAGCTCAGTAAATTAACTGCTCTTGAGTTCACTGCTGAGGACAGTCTGGAGAATTACAATTCGGAGCTTTATATCCCTGCTGATATCAATCGCCCTGAGCTGGAAATACTGGATAAAAAGCAGGAAATGGAGCTGACGCAGACGAGTTTATCAGGCTCAGGAATACTCCCACAGGTAACAGCGAATGCTGCTTATGCCTGGGGTAATCCGGGGTTTGATATCTTTTCTGATAAAGCGCATACTTATTACCGCTTGGGCGTGTATTTTAACTGGCAGCTCTGGGACTGGCACAGCAATCAGCACAGCCGTAAACTTCACAGTCTGCAGGCAAAAGTGATTGAAAATAACCGTAGCCTTAAGCAGCAGGCTATTGAGCTGCAACTCATCGAAAAAGATAGTGAGATCCAGAGGTTGCGTGAAACCCTTAAGATCCAGTCTGAACGCCGAGATCTGCTGACCAGTATAACAGCCAGCTATGAAGCTAAGCTGGAGGAAGGTATCATCTCCTGTGATGATTACCTGCAGCAATTTAATAAACAAAAAGAAATTGAGTTGCAACAATCTGCCTCGGAGCTGGAGGTTGCTTTTCAAAGGATATTAAAAATATTTATTATGGGGGGAGAATTATGAAGAAATTAACAGGTACACTATTGATAATCACTATAATCGTCCTGGCAGCGTGTAGTAAAAATAGCTCTGAAACAGCTTATGGCACGATAACTGCCACTGAATACCATCCAGCTAGTGAGGTTTCGGGCAAAATTATCAGCTTCCAGAAAGGTGAAGGTGATATGGTGCAAGAAAATGAGGTAATTGCCATTATTGATACCACGGATATTCAACTGCAGATCAATGAAATGGAAGCTACTATTGAGCTGAAAAAGCTGATGACCAGGAATCGGGATAATGAACTTGCCATACTGGCGCAGGAGCAGGAGAATCTGGCAGTGGATATTGACCGCTTTACTCAGCTTACTGCCGCTGATGCTGCCCCGGAAAAGAACCTCGATGACCTTAACGCTTCAGCAAAAGTTTTGAAGCTTAAAGTGCAGTCAGCGCATCTGGCACGACTGAGCAGTGAAAAAGAGACGGAACTGGCGCAGATCAAGCTGGCGCAATTAGACGCAAAAAAGACTAAATTCTTCCTCAAAAGTCCTATTAAAGGGACTTTACTGAATACCTATTTTTCAGTAGGGGAAATAGTCCCGGCAGGAAAACCGTATGCCAAAATAGCTGATTTGGAGATCATGAGCGCTAAAGTGTATATTTCGGAAACCCAATTGCCTGAATTAACCCTGGCGAAATATGTGATGCTGGGAATTGACACGCAAGATGGCGGGTACTCATTTTTTCTCAGTCATATTACAAATATCGCCCATCAGGCAGAATTCACTCCCAAGATCATTCAAACCAGGGAGCAACGGGTGAAGCTTGTCTATGAAGTAGAATTGGAATGTTATAATAATGAAGGCGAACTCAAAATAGGCATGCCTGTAACAATGTTTCTGGATATGACTAATGAATAATAGCGTGACTGCCTCCGGTATCAGCAAAAGCTATATTGAGCAGCAAGCTCTGCATGAGATAGATTTTTCTGCTCAGCCGGGTGAAATATTCGGCTTTATAGGAGCAGATGGGGCTGGCAAAACTACGCTCTTTAAAATACTTACCACTTTGCTGAAAACGGATACAGGAAAAGCAGAAGTCTGCGGCTATGATGTGGATAAAGATTTTAGGACAATCCGCAAGATAATTGGCTATATGCCTGGCACCTTTTCGCTTTATGGCGATCTATCTGTGGAAGAAAACCTGAAGTTCTTTGCCCGGGTGTTTGAATCGACCTTAGAGGATAATTTTGATCTTATCCGTGATATATATGTGCTGCTGGAGCCTTTTAAGAAGCGCCGCGCTGCCGATTTATCCGGCGGAATGAAGCAAAAGCTGGCTCTTTGCTGTGCCCTCATCCATAAACCGGAAGTATTATTTCTGGATGAACCAACTACTGGGGTAGACCCCGTTTCACGTCAGGAATTCTGGCAAAACCTGAAAACAGTCTCCGGTCAAGGTATCACAACTCTGGTTTCCACACCTTATATGGATGAAGCAAAGCAATGTGACAGAGTAGCCCTGATTCAGTCCGGTAAGATATTACAGATAGACACGCCAGAGAACATCGTAAACTCCTTTCCTAAAGAACTGATCGTGCTTAAAACTACAGAAAATAAAAATATCTTGATGAATGAGCTGAGAAAGATAGCCGAAGCTGAAAGTGTGTTTTCCTTCGGGGAATCAATTCATATCACCTGCACACTTGAGAAGAAGCAAAAGCTTATCTCTATCATTACCAGCACTTCAAAAGGCACTATCAGCTTTGATACCCAGGCTAAGCCTGATATTGAAGACTGTTTTTTATATTATATGCAGAGGGAACATGGCAAATCTGATAATTGAGACGGAAAACCTGACTAAGAAGTTTGGCGAATTCACAGCCGTAGATGCTATCACCTTTAATGTATCAGAAGGCGAGATATTCGGCTTTCTAGGTGCGAATGGAGCCGGCAAAACCACTGCCATGAAGATGCTGTGCGGCTTACTCCTCCCCACTTCCGGCAAAGCCTCAGTAGCCGGCTATGATGTGTATTTTCAAAGTGAAAAGATAAAGCTTAATATTGGCTATATGAGCCAGAAATTCTCACTCTTTGCTGACCTCACAGTCTGGGAAAATATTGAGTTTTATGCCGGCATTTATAAGATGCCACCAGCCTTGATAAAATCTCATGGAGCCAAACTGCTGCAGGAACTTGAGCTGGAAAAGCAGAAAAAAAGGCTGATAGGCACGCTGCCATTGGGCATTAGGCAAAAGCTGGCTTTCTCCATTGCTATTATCCATGAGCCGCGCCTGGTATTTCTGGATGAACCGACAGGAGGAGTGGATCCTATAACACGGCGCAGGTTCTGGGAAATGATCTATGAGGCATCTTCTCGTGGGATCACAGTGTTTGTAACCACCCATTATATGGATGAAGCCGAATATTGTGACCGCATCTCAATGATGGTGGACGGCAGCATACAGGGATTGGACACTCCGGCAAATCTGAAAACGCAGTTCCAATCCAAGACCATGTATGATGTATTTCTTAAATTAGCCAGGAAGTGATTATGAAGCATCTAAGAATATTCGTCTGGAAAGAATTCCTCCATATCTGGCGGGATAAAAAGACCCTTATGATCATTATCCTGCTGCCCATAATTGAGGTTCTGCTCTTTGGCTACGTGCTCACCAGCGAGATCAATAACGTTAATCTGGGCGTGAGAGACCTTGATAATAGCACCTGGAGTCATCAGCTTATCCTTAAATTCCAAAGCTCTAATTATTTTAAGATCATCTCCCTATATACTGCCCCAGAAGTGGAACATGCCCTGCAAAGCAACCAGGTGAAGGCTGTGCTGGAGATCAAGCCGGATGCCGAAAAAAGATTGCAGTCCGGCGAATCCGGGATCATTCAATTACTGCTCGATGCCTCTGATCCTAATATCGCCCGGACAATCGAAACCTATATTAATAGCATAACTTATTCATATCTGCAGAAAGGTGCCACGCAATCCTCTCAGATAGATATTATCCCCGTGATGTATTATAACCCTGAGCTCAAAAGTGTGTTTAAAAGCGTTCCCGGCTTAATGGCTGTGGTACTTATGCTCATTTGCGCCATGATGACCTCTGTATCACTGGCTCGGGAAAAGGAAACCGGTAGTATGGATGTGCTGCTGATATCACCACTTAAACCCTGGCATATCGTGATTGGCAAGATCATTCCCTATATCGTTATTTCTTTTGTGAATATACTGATGATAACCGGACTTTCATATTTTGTGTTTGATGTGCCTATCCGCGGCTCTATTATCCTCTTCTTCCTCTTTTCAGCGCTATTTGTGGTTTGTGCTCTCAGCTTTGGACTCTTTATCTCCACCGTGGTAAAAACTCAGCAGATAGCAATGATGATCTCTCTTGCCGGATTGATGCTGCCCACCACTCTGCTCAGCGGTCTCATCTACCCTATCCGCAATATGCCTGGCTGGCTGCAAAGACTCTCCGGCATCTTCCCCGCTCGCTGGTTTGTAGAAATCCTCTGCCATATTATGCTCAAGGATAGCCCCATTCATTATTATTTGAAGCCAGCAGGGATAATTCTGCTGATCACACTTATCCTTCTGATCATGTCAACTAAACGCTTTAAATTGCGCTATGATTAAGGAAACTATATGAGAACAATATTAATTATCATCCGCAAAGAATTCCGCCAGATATTCCGCAGCAGACCTATGCTGATGGTTATCATTGCCATGCCCATCATCCA